>SLRP01000029.1 GCA_007130845.1 Kiritimatiellia bacterium
AAGCTCCCCTATTGAATGCAAACGTGAATATAGTAGTTTTGCCGCACCTGCGTGATGGAGATATATTCCCGGACGATCGTGTTACATGACAGACCCGCAACAGGCGTCATCCCGGCACGGCAGGAGGTCATTTATCCATGGAAGAACTCAAACGAATACTTGCAATAGTACTGCGCAATCCGGCGACATGGAAAGCCATGCTCAGCCTGCTGACCGCATTCGGCGTGTATATGCTGATGCCGGAAACGACTCCGGAAGCGGCTCGCAGGGTGGCATTCATATTCGCGTTCGCCGCACTGTTCTGGGCGCTTGAAATAATTCCCCTGTACGCTACGTCAATGGTCGTCGTGCTCCTTAACATCTTCATGCTGACAAGGCCCGGCGGCATTCTGGACATGGACCATACCGGATATCAGACGTTCCTGCTGCCGTTCGCCAGTCCGGTGATAATTCTTTTCTTCGGCGGGTTCGTCCTGGCCACCGCACTCCATAAATACGGCATCGACCGCATAATCGCGCAGCAGTTGATGAAGTGGTTCGGGAAAAAACCTTTCTGGGTGATGCTCGGAATGATGGGAACGACCGCATTTCTATCCATGTGGATGTCCAACACGGCCACTGCCGCCATGATGATCGTTATGGTACGCCCAATGTACGAGCAACTAGAGAAGGACGACCCGTTCAGGGTCAGCTTGGTACTATCCATACCATTCGCGGCCAACATTGGCGGAATTGGAACACCGGTAGGAACTCCGCCGAATGCCATTGCCCTGGGAATCATGGCGCAACACGGCATTCATCTGAATTTCGTGCAATGGATGCTTATGGCCGTGCCGCTTTCAATAATCCTGCTGATGGTAATTGCCGGCATACTGTTCTTCATGTTCAGACCCAAGCACCATGAGGTGGAATTATCGATTTCGGCCAATACAAAGACGGGTTACAGGGCCAAGGGAGTAATAATCATCGGCGTGTTTACCATCCTCCTGTGGCTTACATCCGGGCTGCACGGCATTCCTGAAGCACTGGTCGGCCTGCTGGCGGCCGGCATGTATGCCGCCTCGGGATTGCTGAACAAGAATGATTTCAAGAATCTTGACTGGGACGTACTTATTCTCATGTGGGGCGGCCTTGCGCTGGGAAGAGGGATGGAGATAAGCGGGCTTTCCGAATGGATAGTTTCACTGCCTATTTTTGAACATCACGGTTTCATTCTGTTTGCCATCGTATGCATTCTAGCTGTGGTAATGTCCACCGTCATGAGCAATACAGCCACGGCTACACTGCTGATCCCTATAATCATTGCCCTGCAGACTGCCAACCCCATTATGCTCGCGATCACGGTGGCGCTTTCATGCTCTTTTGCAATGGCCCTCCCTGTGTCAACACCCCCAAACGCAATAGCCTTCGCGTCCAACATCATTCGCGGGAATGACATGTTCAAGGCCGGCTCCCTTATTTCCGTCATTTCGCTGATCATCTTGCTTCTCGGTTACAACATGGTCCTCCCTATGGTTTTCGACTTCTAAGGGATCAGTCGGTGCCGGTCCGGGTTTTGAACGCAGTTTCTCCAGCCGGATCCGGGCTGACATCCGGCAATCAGATAAAGCAAGAGTTCACCAGTCCGAATAATTGAACCAATTAACACAACAAACCCGGGAAACCCTGGAGAGACTATATATGAACATAAAACTGCTTCGTCCCCCCTGTAATAAGAAACTCAAGCGCATGGCGTCATGGTGCGCTCTGGCCATGGGATTGCCTTTTTCCCAGATTCAGGCCGCGGGAGACAATAACTTTGAAGCCCTTGAATCGCGCATAGCCGAGCTGGAGAACAGGCTCGATGAACCAACGGCGCTACGGGCGTACTGGAGGGAGGGATTGCGTCTGGAAAGCGAAGACCGATCTTTTCTCTTCAGATTCGGGGGCCGGTTCCAGAACGACTGGGCGTTTATTTCCGCCGATGACGATGTCGAGGAATCCGTCGGGGGTATAAGCGACGGAACGAAGTTCCGGCGTGCCAGACTCTATTTCGCAGGTGAAATGTATGACCATATCTACTTCCGCACGGAATACGATTTTGCAGGCGGTAAACCGGGTTTCCGCGATGTCTATGCGGGGCTTCAAAATATCCCGGTCGTCGGCAACATCCGCGCCGGCCGCATGCTGGAGCCATTCAATATGGAAGGCACCACCCCAAATCATTATTTCACATTCATCGAACGCGGATTACCCAGCGCGTTCTATCCATTCCGCAATTCAGGCGTCATGCTTCACAATCACGCCCTGGATCGCCGGATGACATGGGCAGCCGGTTTATTCATGCACACTGACGAATTCGGGGATTCCGATGACGATTCAAAATACAGCGCAACAGCCAGACTGACAGGGTTGCCATGGTATGAGGATGGAGGGAAGAATTGGTTTCATGTCGGCGTATCTGGCAGCCGCCGGAAGCCCGATGGAGATGCTTACTCCGTAAGCGCGAGGCCGGAAACATTCGTGTCTCCCGGCTTCCTCGATACAGGTATGCTTCCCTCTGATCGCGTCTATTTGCTCGGCGCAGAAGCCGTTTTGTCTAGCGGGCCTTTTTCCCTGCAGGCAGAACTTGTGCACGCATCCGCAAGCCTTCTGGAAAGCGGGGAATTGATGGAATCAGCCAGCGCTGATTTGCAGGGATTTTATGTATATGCCAGTTACTTTCTAACGGACGATCACAGAACCTACAACAGAAGTTCTGGAGCGCTTGGCCGCGTCATCCCGGCACGGAACTTCATGTCGAATGGCAGGGCCCCCGGCGCATGGGAAATAGCTGCGCGATATTCCGAACTGGACCTCAACGATGGAGCCGTGGAAGGCGGCAACTTGCGCAATATCACACTGGGATTGAACTGGTACCTTACGCCAAACACACGCATAACCTGGAATTATGTAAGGGCCGATCTCAAGGACATCGGTAACGCGGACATAGCGCAAATGCGCTTGTGGCTGGACTTCTAAGAGCGCATTTAACCCGTCCATGCATGGAAGAATCGGGGGATATTTATATCAGGCAGGGAATGCCCCTTGACCGGCTTTTACGTGTTGCGCCGAAGTGGCAATGCAGGCAGAATATCCCGTGTTTGATTTGAGGAGCATATGACCGCATCTTCTACCCGAAAAACCAGAGCATCCAGGAAGCCTTCCGGGCATGACAGACCGGATTCAAAAATGACTGCCGCGGAATCCAAGGCCCGCATGGAAGCCATTCTGAATACCGCGGTTGACGCTATTATCACAATTGACGATCATGGCCTGATAGAGTCGTTCAACCCTGCCGCGGAGAAAATTTTCGGATATTCCGCAAAGAAGGCCATTGGCCGGAATGTCAGCATGCTCATGCCGGCGCCGCACCGGGATAAACACGACCAGTACATCAGGAATTACATCAAAACTGGGATCGCAAAGATAATCGGCATAGGAAGGGAAACGGTAGGACGCCGTTCAGACGGAACTGTATTCCCAATCGAGCTCTCCGTAAGCGAAGTAAGAATTGGAAAACGTCTAACCTTCACCGGCATCATCAGGGATATTTCAGAGCGCAAACGCCTTGAAAAAGCCATTGTTGCGGTAAGTGAAATGGAGCGCCTGCAGATAGGTCATGACCTTCACGACACCGTCGGGCAGCAACTTGCCGGGTTAACCATGCTCAGCAAGGCGTTCAACAAGAAAATAAGCGAGCATTTCGATGAAAATATCCCGGAATCAGAACGTATTCTGGAACTTGCCCAGACCGCGCTTACCCAGGTGAAGAATATTTCGCACGGCCTCTATCCTGTGGAGTTGGAAAGGCGGGGACTCGGAGCCGCCCTGGAACAGCTTGCCCTGCAACAGGAGGAATTATTCGACGCCAACTGCGAATACCATGGCGACCCCAGAACTCCCAAACTGGACCGCTCAGTGGCGGTAAACCTTTACCGCATCGCCCAGGAAGCCGTGGGAAACGCTATCAAGCACGCCGGCGCTGCCGTTATTGCCATACATCTCCACAGGATCGGGGATGTACTTCAACTCCGGGTATCAGATGACGGCAGGGGCCTTCCAAGGAAGATCAAGGCCGATCGCGGGTTGGGCTTGGCAATAATGAAATATCGTGCCAATATGGCCGGAACTGAATTGGAAATTGATTCGGAGCCCGGCAAGGGCACGTCTATAACATGCGGAATTCCGCTGGATTCATGACAATAGGGAGAATAGAGATATGTCGTCAAAGCCGGCATCCAAGGATACTAGCAGAGTCCTGATAGTGGATGATCATCCCATAGTCCGTCAGGGCATGAGGAGCCTGATTGACCAGGAACCAGACCTTACGGTATGCGCAGAAGCCGGAAGCGCCGGAGAAGCCATTACTGCCATGGAATCTGAAAAACCCGACATTTTGCTGGTAGACATATCCCTGAAGGGGCCGGATGGCCTTGAATTGACCAAATCCATACGATCAATCAATCCGGATATACCAATACTTATTGTATCGATGCATGATGAAACGCTCTACGCTGAACGGGTCCTTCGCGCCGGAGCCAACGGGTATATAATGAAAGAGGAAGTCGCCGAAAATGTTGTTCAAGCCACGAGAAAGGTGCTCGCCGGAGAAATCTATATCAGCGACCGGATGCGGCAAAAGATCCTGCGCGGCGTGGCGGGCCAGCGTGCCGGCAGCACCACATCCTCGGTGGAAAGGCTGAGCGACCGTGAATTGGAGGTGTTCCGTTTGATCGGACAGGGTCATGGAACCCGTCGGATCGCCGAGGAGCTTCACCTCAGCATCAAGACAATTGAAACGTACCGCGCTCATATAAAAGAAAAACTGGGCCTTAATAATGCCACTGAACTCGTCCGCCAGGCCGTTCAGTGGGTTGAACAGCAGGGCATTTCCAAGTCAGGCTGAACCAATAATATCATATTGCCTGCAATCGCCATATTGAAGCATAAATGGTCTTTCGGGTTGACTTGTTCAGGGTGCCTGCATAGAGTTATGTCATAATAAGTAGAGGAAAAATAATATGGCTAAACTGATTAAACCGCTGGTTGTTCTGCTTCTCCTTCTCAGTATAGTATCGCTGGTTCTCGGAATAATGCTCTTTACTGAACGTGAAATTCTCAAGGGGCGAACGCAGAATCTTGAACAGGCAACGATGAATCTGGCGGACAGCCTGCAATTCGAAGACATACAGCTCGAACAGATTCAGGATTACGATCGTATGCAGACGGCTCTCAACCGCCTGAATATAGCCGCACAGGGGACCTACCAGGAATTGCAGGACACCACACAGGATCTGGCGGATGTCCGGCTGGATCTGGAACAGACCCGCGAGGAACTTACCCAGGCACGCAGTGATCTTAACGAGGCCAACAGGCAGGTAGCATCCCATGAACGGCGCATAGAGGAACAGAGCGCTGAGATTACGCGCATATCAAACCGGATCTCTCAGATCGAAGACGAAAGGGATTCGTTGAGAGAGCGTGCGGACAACCTCGAAACCCAGCTGGCAGAGGAACAGGAACGCAGTCGCGAACTGGCATTCGACCTTGAAACGGCCCGGGAAGAACTGGACGCTATTTATGACGATTTCGACAGGGAAATAGATGATGTCCCCCCCGGATTAAAAGGCCGGATACTCGTAGTCAGCCCTGAATGGAATTTTGTCATACTTGATATCGGAAGCGACAAGGGGCTTGGCAGGAATGTCGAAATGCTTGTGCATCGGGATGATGAGCTGATAGGCAAGGTACGCATCAGCGCCGTGGAAAAGGATTTGGCCATTGCGGAAATACTGGACGATTGGCAGCAGCGTCCGATACGGGAAGGCGACCATGTTCTCTTCTAAGTCCCTTGGAATAATGGCGTTGATTGCTGTCATCTGCTTTGCAGTGCTGATAGGCCTGCAGGTGATGGAATTGCTGCACTATCAGGCTTCGCCTTGAGCAGTGATACCGCGGATACTCAATGCCGCATCATGCGTCAACGATTTGCCCAAACTACTTGATCACACCGGATAATGAGGCATATTGATCCCATTAAGAGGATGAACATGCGTAGATTAACAGCAATGATGGGAGCCGTGTTCGTAATGGCTCTCGGTGCAGGATGCGCCACCCTAACGGGAGGCGACAGGGACGGATCCGACCAGCCGTGGAATCAGCCGCAACCCTGGGAGGGAAGTCCATTCATTCCCGGTATGGAGCGATACTGATCCGCTGATATCCGCGCCTGTGAATATCCTTCCCGCACGCGCAGGAAAATGATTCGTTTCGCCGGCACTTACAGCTTATTGTCCGATCTGCGTCACCGCGCACTCAGCCGATCAGTGCATCCACTTTAGCGGCGCATATGAAATCGTTGTCCGACAATCCGCCGATGGCATGCGTGCTGAAGCGCACTGTGCATTCCTTGTATCCGAACTCGATATCGGGGTGATGATCCTCCCTGTGAGCTATCCATGCTACTGCATTTACAAATGCGGTGGTATGATAGTAGTTCTTGAAGGTGAACGTCTTCTCGATAACTCCGTCCCTGTGCTCCCAACCATCGACCTGGGAAATATATTCCTTTACGGTATCTTCATCCAATGGTTTGGTTCCGCCTTCACAGGGCTCGCATTTTCGATGTGCCAAGTCGGACATACCGGACCCTCCTTTTCGTGTCTCTTCTCTCTTAAGTTTTCCGCCTCTCAACAGCAATTTTACCATATCGATGCGCCATTTTCCACGGCTGTTGAGGGAAAAAAGCTATTCCGGGAAATAATCACCAAGTGTTGTACCGCGTGACGCCGATCCATGATCCCGATTGATATTGATCCTCTTCCTGAGTCTGCGTATTTCGGAACGGGTCCACGACATGAATTCTCCGCACGACATGCTCTGGGCCCCGGCGGCCATGACTGTTTCACGCTCGCCGCGATCCGATGTAACCACCAGCGCCCCTGTCGCATCATCAGCATCACATATCATCCGCTCAATGCAGGAATCAGCCGTCTGCCCGGCATGTGAAAAAACTACTTCTATACCACGCCCTTCACCGGACATGCCGGGCTCGGCGCTTCGGCCATCGAAAACGACCGTTATGCGCTCAGCCAGGATCCCCGAGAGACTGTTAAGGTCGCGAAGCGCGGCTTCCCTGGCCATGGAAAGATTACGGGATAAAATCGACCTGTATTCTTCATCTCTATGAAGAAGACTGTAGCCATCGATGATCAACCACTCGACATGCATATTACCGGTGTGCAGGCCCCATGGAACGGATCTTTCCAGGTCATGCCCAGCTTGCGCCTTGCGCATTGATTGTCAATGGCCCGGCAAACGCGATTCAATTCCGCGCGTCAGGAATAGCTCCGCGCCATTTCCTCCAGGGAAACAGGCTTGATCTTGGAAGCCATTCCGGCCTGTCCGAAAGCGGTCATCCTATCGATACATACCTGCTTCATAGCTTCCCGGGCCGGCTTGAGATAATCTCTTGGATCGAATTTTTCAGGGCTTTCGGCGAACACCTTGCGAATTGCCCCGGTTATGGCCAGCCTGTTGTCCGTGTCGACATTGACCTTTCGCACCCCGTTCTTTATGCCTTTCTGGATCTCCTCTACAGGCACACCCCAGGTAGGCCTCAATTCTCCCCCATACTTGTTGATGATATCCTGAAGTTCCTTGGGAACCGAGGATGATCCGTGCATTACAAGGTGGCAATTCGGAAGACGCCTGTGTATTTCATAAATGCGGTCCATGGCCAGCACTTCCCCGGTAGGAGCGGATGTGAATTTATATGCACCGTGACTTGTTCCTATGGCGACCGCCAGGGCATCAACGCCTGTTTCCTCTACAAACCTCTCGGCCTCATCGGGATCGGTCAGCAGCTGTTCCTTGGACAACTCGCCTTCAGCGCCGTGCCCGTCTTCCTTTTCACCCATGCCAGATTCCAGGGATCCAAGACATCCCAACTCTCCCTCGACACTGACACCGAGTTTGTGAGCGTAGGCCACTACTTCCTTTGTAACCCGCACGTTGTAATCATAGTCAGCAGGAGTCTTTCCGTCTGCCTCAAGCGATCCATCCATCATCACCGAAGTAAACCCGTTCTCAATGGCGCTGATGCAGGTTTCCGGGCTGTTTCCGTGATCCTGATGCATCGCCATGGGTACTGTCGGATACAATTCAGCCGCGGCAAGCATCAGATGGCGCAGATAATTATCCTGCGAATATTTTCTGGCCCCGCGTGAGGCCTGGACAATAACGGGCGAATCCGTTTCCTTGGCCGCTTCCATGATCGCCTGAATCTGTTCCATATTGTTGACATTGAAAGCCGCAAGTCCGTAATCGTTTTCCGCAGCGTGATCCAGTAATAAGCGCATTGGTACCAAAGGCATAGTTATCTCCTGTTTTTTAAATCATTCACGAAATAATTGAATTGTGAATCCGTTTCGTCAAGCACGGATATCATATGGGCCGATTCACACACACCTGAAAACGGGATCAGGGAATCCTCCTGGAAATGATGCCTTGCTTAGGGCCGCATCCTCAATATAA
>SLRP01000155.1 GCA_007130845.1 Kiritimatiellia bacterium
GCAGATTCTTGAGTTCGGGGGAGATCTCAGTAAGTTCGCTCCACATGAACTGCATCGCAAACTGGCGGACAGCAAGCTGATTCCCCGCAGGAGGAATCCGTTGGCCTCGCGGCCCGGTACGGCTTGAAACCGCGAGCATCAATCCATATGTTGTTCAATTTTTTCGGTAAGGGCGGACTTGCTCATCGCGCCCACAAGTTGTTCCGCAACATTACCGTTCTTAAAGATGAGCAACGTTGGAATGGAGCGGATCCCGAACTCACCAGCCAGGTCAGGGTGGTCATCCACGTTTACTTTAGCGATCTTCATTTTTCCGTTCAGTTCGTCGGCAAGTTGTTCCAGAATGGGGGTTATCGCCTTGCATGGCCCGCACCATTCCGCCCAGAAATCCACAAGCACAGGTGTTTCCGACTGAATGACCTCGCTCTGCCAGTTATCCTTGCCTGCCTGTACAATATTATCATTTGCCATGTTGTTTCTTCTCCCTTTGATTAAAGATGAAATATGAAGAATTGATAATCCAAGCTGAACAAATTCCATTTTCCGGCTGTCAGGTCAGCCGTCCGGGAAATGGGAGCTCAGGGATCAGTGAAGCTGCCAGCACGTAAACAAGTACAACGGCCGCAAGGGTAGCCACCAAAGCAAGTGTGGAGGTAGCCACTCCGACTTCCTCGCCGTCCAACGTATCTTCCGAACTTGTCGGCCGTTTTTCGCTTTTTTGAGGGCGTGCCACCGTTAAAGATGGGCGCATTGCGGGAGCCCCTGCGGGGCGTTTTATGCGTATGGTCTTGCGTTGTGTGGGAGGGGCCGCGCTTGAGCCTCCTCCTTTTGGGATATCTATTCGAACGGTTTCACTCTTCTTGGACTCATCAAATCCTGTCTCAGGGATATAAGTTTCCGGTGTCTTTTGTTCGGGCTCCTTTTCCTTGGGCTTCTGTTCCTGGGGTTGTTTCTTTAGCTTGACGGTTTTTGGAGGCGCCGAAGCGAAGTCTTCATCACTTTGCGCAGGAGGCTGAATAGGAATTGTACTGTGTTTTTCCTCACTCCTGTCATCTTCCTCTACGATCTTCGCCTTATCTATCTCCGAGGTCTTGTCTTTCGGTTCTTTATCCGTGTCTTCCTTTTGCGCAGGAGGCTGGATGGGGGTTGTACTGTGTTTTTCCTCACTCTTATCATCTTCTTCTACGATCTTCGCCTTATCTATCTCCGAAGTCTTGTCTTTCGGTTCTTCATCGGTGTCTTCCTCTTCGGATTGGTCGGGACTGTCCGTATCAAGCAGGGATACACGTTGTGTTTGTTCCTTGGCGGCCTGGAATTTCTGTTGAATAGCTTTTTCCAGCGCTTCCTCGTCCAGATCTGAGGGGAGTTCAATTTTCTGTGTACCGCCGGATTTCCCCTGTTGCCCGGTTTTCTTGTCTTCCTGGTCGGACTGAGTGGCCTCTGAAAGGTCTATGCGGGATGTATCGGATTTCGCAGCGGAAAGTTTACGGCCCTGTAACGGCTTTTTTGCTTTGGGCGGGATATCTTGGGGTTCACTGTCTATCCCGGATGATTTTGTTTCCCCGGTTTGCGAAGTCTCTTCAGACTGTTTATCGGCTGATTCTTCACCTGATTCGGAAGGGTCTTCAATCCCGTCAATATTTATTTTCGGCGGGGTTTTATCCTTGTCCTGATTCTTGTCCATATCTGTCATCTTTTATCCCTTTATTTGACATATCAATCTAGTACCGGACCCTTTGCTGGTCAAAGCAAAACCGCAATGAATCCGGTGCCTCTGATCAGACCTCCATGATATCTTTTTCCTTTACTGACAGCATTTCGTCGATTTTCTTTATGTGGTCGTCGGTATATTTCTGGATCTCTTCCAAGGCTCCATCCCGGTCATCCTCGGAAATCTTGCCGTTTTTCTGCAATGTTTTGATTTGTTCGTTGGAGTCGCGTCGCACATTGCGAACGGCCACCCGTTGATCTTCGGCCATGCGTTTGGCGACCTTGATGAGTTCTTTTCGTCTTTCCTCGCTCAGTTCAGGGATTGGAATGCGGATAACTCTTCCGTCATTCATAGGTGTTATCCCCAGGTTGGCAGCCATGATGGCTTTCTCGATGGCGGGCAGGGATGAGGGATCATACGGGTTTATGACAATTAAGCGGGGTTCAGGAGTGGATATGCCGGCCAACTCACGCAATCGCGTAGGCGCACCATAGTAGTCCACGCTGATGTTATCCACAAGGCTTGGTGACGCCTTGCCCGTGCGAAGGCCTGAAAACTCCTGATAGAGAAACTCCATGGCCTTGTCCATTTTGTCGTCTGCTTCCAGCAGTATATCGTCAATCGATTCCATGTCCGGTCACTTCCTTTTCATGTATCACTCATATACCATTGTTCCAACGGGCTCGCCGTTAAGCACCCTGATAATTTCGTCGGGTTTGAAGAAATTGAAAACGATGATGGGGATACGGTTATCCATGCACAGTGAAAACGCGGCGGCATCCATGATTCTGAGTTGATTCCGGATGGCCTCGTTGTAACTGATCTTGTCGTATCGCTCAGCATCAGGGTTCTTCATGGGGTCCGAGGAATAGACGCCATCGACTTTGGTTCCCTTTATCAAAAGGTCCGCCCCAATTTCGGTTGCTCGGAGCGCAGCCGCGCTGTCGGTTGTAAAGTACGGATTGCCTGTTCCGGACCCGAAGATGACGATCCGCCCTTTCTCCAGGTGGCGTATTGCCCGGCGGCGTATGAACGGCTCCGCGACGGCCGGCATTGATATGGCGGTCATTACGCGCGTGTGTATCCCTATTTTCTCCAGTGCCGATTGCAACGCCAGGCTGTTGATCACCGTGGCCAGCATGCCCATATAATCTCCGGTGGTTCTGTCAACACCGCTGTTTTCTCCGGTCAATCCCCGGAAAATATTGCCGCCGCCCACTACTATTGCGACCTGTGTGCCCATGTCGCATACTTTTTTTAGCTGCAGGGCAATGGAAATGAGTATTTCGGGATCCAGGCTTTCTCCGTTGTCCCGGTTCTGGAAAGCTTCTCCGCTAAGTTTCAGGAGTACGCGCTTATAGCGGGGTTGGTTCTGATGTTCGTCTGTTGTCATAAGCTGTGTCAACGGTTTTACGCGGATCATATTGAAAACTCTCTTCCGTGTAAAGATTTGATAAGGGCAAAGCGTTTAAGCGATATGCCATGCAGAGAGCAAGAATACCTGTCCTGGGTACGGACCATTTTCGAGCGGTGCTGAAGAAGTGTATTTGCTGGAAGGGTGGAGACTTGAATGATCAATTGCCGGCAGTGTTCAGCCATTCAACGGCTTCGTTCCGCGATGAGAATACTCCTATACTGTAGGGTAGCGACCCGGACTCTAAGCTGAATGTCTCGGCCATGAACAGCTGAATTTTACTGGAAGCCACCACCGCGGTTTTATTCCCGATGAAACCCTCAGGGCGAGGCTGATTTATCATTTCAATGATACCGGAGAAGGCGTCGTAAGGAAGGACCAAATCATCAGACAATATCCAGAGATCCGGTTTGGATTTTGTTGGATCCTTTTGCTGAAGCATGCCTATGGCTTCAATAACCTCCCATTTGGAGGTATTCCCCCAGATATTCACGACATGGATATCGGTTTCCTTTTCTATACGGTATGGCATTGGGATCGCCTCCTTTTAATGCCCGGTCCCGCTCCGGTCGCGGGTTACACCCAGTTTGAGCATGGGAAGGATTTCGTTGGTCAAGGTTGCGTTCAGGTCGAACAGGAGGAAACCCGGCGACTCCAGATTACGCGCAATAAGTATCTGCTCTATCACCATACCGGCGGTCAACTGGCTTTCAGTGGATGTGACTCCGAGACCCGGCAGAATCTTTCCTCGTGCACCGGGAAGGTTGATCTGATTACGGGTCAGTGTACTGAACTTGTTGGGGTTGGAGGTGTAGTTCATCGGTGTTACAAAATCCACTTCACCGCGTTTTATCCATGATGCCCAGTCCTGTCCTATGCTGTCTATTGTGTCGGGGTATCCTCCGAATACGGCCGCGGAAATCTTGAGGTCGGGGTGTTTCCCCCCGACCTGTCGTTTTATCCCGCGCACGGTCAGGTTGATTTGATCGACCCTGAATTTCCTGTACTGTTCGGCAAGCTGTCCGCCCGGCTGCGCGGAACGTGGCCAGCCGGATGCCGAACGGCCCAGCCATTCCTCGAACATCTTGCGGCTGTAATTGGAATAGCAGGAATTTGCGCCGGGGTAGCGTATATAATCGAGGTGTATGCCATGGATTGGATATCTGTCGGCAATTTCCATGAGGCTGTCTATCAGTAATTTGCGGTTTTCCGGATGTGCTGGATTGAGCCAAGGGATTGTTTCACCGGACGAGTTGACCTGCAACCGGCCGGTTTCCCGCATTTTCCCGACAAAATCCGCCGGAGCTCCTGTCAGGTTCCAGCAGACCGCCCATATATGAACTTCCAATCCATGACTTTTGGCCGCCGAAATGCATTGATCGATCTGGTCTCCGTAGAGACGGAATGTATCGGAACGGGGCAGTACCCTGCTGTCATAATGCGCAACGCCGCCCCACAGCATGTTAGGGAATATTGCGTTAATACCGTGGTTTGCCAGTAGGTCCAAGGTGCTGTCCCAGTCACCCGGATAAAGCCCGACACCGCTGTGATCCCAGACTCCCCGGAGTTCGGGGGTTTTCGGTTTCTGCGCGCGCGCATATGCCTCCACCAACTGCTTATTCATTTTCCGGCCAGTTGCCACAACTTCCGGATAGCGTCCGCTGTCGAACATATTCTGCATTAGAAAATGCTGTTCCGATGCATTGTTAAGAAGTCGTTTTACAGTCCTTGATTCCCGTGTCCCGGCGGCTCTGCGTGAAATGGCGGATTTCGCATGATCGAAATCGGAAAATGAGTCAATCTTTCCGGCCTTTTCTATTTCCGAAGCTGCCACGTCCCTCCATATTTCGGGGACATATCGCCCTATCAGGCCCGTGAGCATGTGCCGTTTGTTTTCGTCGTCCCCCTGCAGAAGGATATGAGACATCCAAAGGCCGTGTGCGGAAGCTGTCCACGCCGGTTTTGAGGATCTATCAAGATGAACATTCTCCCAATGCGCAATGACACGGCTGTTTTCCCCAACTGGATATGCGGGACGGATATTCCAGGATTCCTGGTGGATTCTTTCGGGAACCATCCATTCTTCGGGGTCTTCAAACAGGAAGGAAGACCAGCGGCCTCGGCCTTGGGCCTGCAAATAGTTACCAAGCCTAAGGTTCATCATTGAAGCCAGTTCCGTGTCGGAGGAATAAAAGACCATCAACTTGCCGCCGTTATCGATGAACGTTTTCAGCAATTCCCTTTGTCTGCTTGAGAGGACGGGGCTATATCCAAGTATGATAAGTTTGGCTCGCTCGACTATTCCCGGAGTCAGCCGGCCATCCGTAATGACTCCATGAGAGATATTCATACCCCTTAACCAGTCACTGATTCTCCGTGTAGTACGCTTTGCAACAGCTTGTTCGGTATTATCCGGTTCCGTCCCGTCCCACTGGAGCAGAAAAATGGATGTGTTGTATGCGGCCATTGAGTAGATGGTCAGTTCCGTGTTGCCGGGGGTTCCTTTCCATGGGGAAATCCTGATGGTTTCGATGCTGTGCCAGCCTGCCGGGTTACCCTCTGTGGAAAAATCGGTCTTAAACATCCGTATTGATTGTCTACCAGAGCTGGACAGCGGTCTGCTCCATATGTACCATCCGTCCCCGCTCTTGAAATATACGGCAAGCGAGCGCATTTTTTCAGGATTAGCGCATGACAGATCCAGTGATATGGCGTCATACCCTGAAAGGTCCATGGAGACCGCGCGATCCCAGTACGCACGGTCAATATCGTCCTCGAATGGTATGGGAAATCTCAGCCCCTTCCCTGACACGGGGATGGCAACCTCCGGCGTGTTGTTTCGTGCTGTCCACGAGCGTCTGGCTTCATCCGTAGAACCATATGAGAAGTCGTCCAGAATACTCGCGGCATGTGATTCGGTTCCCAGTCCAGGCAGTAATGGGAAGATCAACATAAGCGCTATTGCAAAAGAACGAAGGCAAAACCTGTTAATATGCATGATCCTATTCATGTTAAACTGCTTTTCATATGTCTGCGCAATGCTCGCCATTCCATAGTGGTCTGCAATTGCAGGTCATTCCGTTTTCAGGACATGGCCTATCCTAGACTAGTTTATGAACAGAGCACTGTATATCCGGGTTGGTCAGGGTCAAGGGGATTTAACCGGAATACGGTGTTTTCCTGCCGCCCTTGGAAAACTTTTCCTTGAGCCGCGTTGAGGAGAGGAAATCGAAGTCGATGCCTGGCTCGTTAGAGGAGTTATCATCCTGCTGCTCGTCCTTATGCTGCTTTGGAAGGATGATGGTGATTTCGGTGCCTGTAGAGTCAGTGTCTATCTGTATTTGACCATTATGCTCAACCACGGTTCGTTTGACTATCGATAATCCCAGCCCCATTCCCTTTGCCTTGGTTGTGCAGAATGGGGAATATATCTTTTCCCTGATGTCCTCTTTAATTCCTCCGGCATTATCCTTTATGGAAAGCATGATTCCTGATGCACGGCTTCCATTCACTCCGGGTGCCGGGGCGGATTCATTGCTGTCTTCAGCCCAACGCTTTACATGCACATTAATGCGCGTGTTGCCGCGGTTCCCCGATGCTTCCAGGGCGTTTGCGACGAGATGAGCCATGCTTTCGGTCAATGTCTTCCTGTCGCCAAGGATTTCCGGGAGATCCTTGTCGGTCTGGATATTGATATCCGCGTTGTTGTCCGGGCATCGTGATAACGCCAAATCGCGTGCTTCCCTAACCACGGCGGCCATGTCCAGGGGCTTGAACTCGAGAGAGGGCGGATTTGCGAAGGAATTGATCTGGTCGATGATCTTGTTGAGACGCTCGACCTCCACGGTTACCAGCTCGCTGAATTCAGCTCGAAATTCGGGGTCGTCATACCGTTCCGGAAGCAATTGAGCGAAGGTCTTTATGGAAACAAGGGGATTCCTTATTTCATGAGACATACTGGCGGCAAGTTCGGTCCAGAAGGCTGAACGTTCAAGCTGTTCCTGTTTCTCCCGGAGTTTCAGTGTCTCGGTCTGATCATGGATCAAAGCCACTGCTCCAAGGCAATGCTGATCCTTGTCCATTAGACGTCGAGTCTGTACGGAGAGGTGGCGCCGGCTGGACGGATCAACCCATTCCCGTGAAGATGGAATGGATTCTCCCAGATAGGTCCGGTAAAGGTAATCGGCCATGATACTTCCCAGGCGGCCGACCGGCTGGTTGAGTATATCACCTGAGGGTTTATCGAGTATTTTTTCGGCCGCCTCATTGAACCATCTTATGTAGCCATCGGCTCCGACGGCAACTATCCCTGTCGGCATGGAATGAAAGAGTGTTTCAGCGAGGGTTTTTTGAAGGGCTGTTTCTTCATACAGCGCCGCGTTTTCCACGGTTATGGAAATATGGTCCGCTACGATCATCAACTCTTCAAGCTCTTTGTTGTCGAATGGTATTCCCGTGGATCGGTGACCTAAAAAGAGCCATCCCATGAGTCGGTTCCTGGCATGCAGGGGGATAATGATCTCAGCGCCCATGGAATCCAAAGCGTTTTTGAGCAGGAGTCGGTTGGATGGTTCCACGATATGTTCAAGGTTTGAGCGTGAAACAATATGAGCGCGCATTTTCAGCCAACGCACAAGTGGATCGTCCTGCGCGTATTCCCTGGCAGTGAATTCCTCCAGGCATCTCAAGCCTGCCAGCAGGCGATATGGACCGCCTTGTCGGTCTTGCGCGACTATGCCGACACGGGATACCCGAGCGGACCCTGACATGCCCTCCACGATGTGGTCATAGAGGGCGTCAAGATTGTCGAAATGACGAAACGCCTTGATAAGGTGTTGCAGGGGGCCTGATGCAGCCGAGTGACCGGTCCTGCCGGATTCACCTTGTACCGGCGCATATGGGGGAGGAGTTTTTAATATCTGGATTTCCTGTAACAGGCGAAGGCGGTCCAGTGCGACCTTGGCCAGCATCTGAAAGCGCCGTCGTTCCGGTTCCAGTTCCTCTGTGGCGAATGCGCCGAGCATTGCCGCTTCTCGAATCGGATCTGAATTTCCTTCACCCAGAACTATCATAACTGTGTCCGGATGGTTTTCCCTGATGCGGAGAATCATTTCCCGGGACCGTTCCGTCCTGATATCCAGTATGAGCATGCAGGGCTGATTCTGTTCTATACTTGTTTCAAGCCTGAAAGGATCATCCACAATATGCACCCTGGCCATTGACTCCATATAAGCCGTGAATCTTCGAGCAACAGACTGATCCTGTGTGTACAGAAGGCATGTAAACTGGAGTCTCATACAGCGGCCTCCTCAAGAGCAAGCGGCAGGAATATATTGAATATCGTGCCTTTACCGGGATCGCTTTCCACTTCAATCCTGCCGCCATGTTCATTGATGATGCCGTGTGCGAC
>SLRP01000064.1 GCA_007130845.1 Kiritimatiellia bacterium
CCGGTGGCTATGAATGGGTGGACACATACAGTCTGTCCATAGGTCCCGACCGCGTCCGGGTAGACCTCTCAGGCTATCAATTGGAACTCGCCCTCGGCCGAAAATTCTAAAGAAATATTTTGTCCGGCGCCCGGTTGGCTGATTTGGCGCCTATGAAAAGACCTTCTTGTGTGAGAGGGAAATTAACAAAAAAGGAAAATGGTCATGAGGAAGTCGTGGATGATGCTGGTAGTATTGGGTGCGATGCTGTCCGTAGTCGGGTGCGGTAACACCGCGGATGGCGTGGTCGAGGACGTGGACAATGCGGTGGATGCCGTAAAGGATGCGGTTAACTAAGGAGCAACTATTATGTCAAAACAAACGAATCTAAAAATGGGCGCGCGGGTCGCCATCACACTAAGTCTCTGTCTTCTGGCCCTGCCGCTAGTCGCCGGAGTCAGCGGATGCGCCTCCACTCGTTACACGCAAAGCGCGCTCGAAGAAGACCATGACGATGCCACGTCGTATCGCATCAACAAGGCGTTTGCCGACGACGCGAACCACGCGGATTATGCGGGGGTGCGCGTGGAGACATTCAAGCGTGTGGTCCAGTTAAGCGGGTTTGTGGATACCCAGGCGATGAAGAGTCGGGCCGGCGACCTGGCTTCGAAAGCGGCGGGTACGCGGGATGTTCGCAACAATATCACCGTCAAGGAGTGACGGGATCCAGATAACCATATCCGATTCCCCTTGCCATAACGAGAGCGGAGCATGCGGTTCATTTTCCGGTTTGACGACCCGGCGGATGAGCCGTTTTGCATGGCCGCCGCGACGCCCCGCGGAAATACGTCCAACGGGTGATCCACACACTAAACAGTGAAGAAGCAGAACAAGTATATGGAATCATCCCTTCACAGTACGCATCCGCGGCGATACGGCATGCTCTTGCTGATTTGCTTCAACCTTGCGCTGTTGTTCGCAAGCTATGGAATGCCGTTTATGAAGGCGCAGCGATTCTTCTTCTTCCGGGAGGAATACAACCTGCTGAAAAGTATCGGACTGATGTTTGAGGCCGGTCACGTTATCCTGGCCGCCATCGTATTGTTGTTCTCCATCGTTTTTCCCGTCGGCAAACTCTGCCTGTTGCTCCTCGTCTGGTTCATCCCGTTCCATGCCGAACATCAACATCGGGCCTTGCACATGATCTCTTCGGCGGGTAAATGGTCGATGCTTGATGTCTTCATTGTCGCCTTGCTGGTCATCCTGATCAGCGCCCGGACCGCCACCAAAGCCGAACCTATGATCGGCCTGTATGTGTTCACCTTCGCGATCCTGCTTTCCATGGCGCTCACCCAATGGATGCAGCGGCTGGCCCGGCGGAGTCCGGATGCGCATGCGTTGGAGGTATAAGACCTGCAAAGGGTCTTCGTGCCATCGGAAGGCAGGGTTTTACCCCATGGTTTATAAGGGATGCCTAATGTATCGTTCTTGAAGCATTGCGGAAGTACAACAACATAAACGAGGTTATGCGATGAACAAAATGATATCAATGGGCTTGGTTCTTGGAGGTATAGCGATGGTCGTAATGGGGATCCTCGCGATGGATTCGTTCAATTCAGACGTATCCAGATTCTTTACGGGATCCCCCACGGACCGATCCGTATGGTTGCTGGTGGGCGGCGTAATCGCCATCGTTGTCGGAGGATCCGGGGCGCTGATCACGGCGAAGCAGGACAAATAGACGGCTCGGAGAGTCTATACGTCATGGAGCCATCGTGCGCGAAAAGAACGGGCATGGGAGCCGCCGTCGGGTTGCTAGCCCTGCTGCTGGCGCCTGTCGGTTGTGCCCTTTCCGGTCCGGACGCCGGCCGGCGCGCGAGCGCATTGCCCATGGCTCCGCAATCGAGTGAGCAATATCAATGCGGGCCGTCGACGCTGGCGTCGGTGCTGGCCTTCCATGGCGCGGACGTGCCGGAGGACATCATTGCGCAAGCCATTTACAGCCCCACCGCGCAGGGCGTCCTTCTGCATGACATGGCGTGGTTTGCGCGTGAGCAAGGGTTCCAGACGGAACTGCGGACCGGCAACGTGCGGGACCTGAAGCAAGCGGTCGATGAACGGCTGCCGCCGATTGTCCTGCTGGACTACGGGATCGCCCATGTGCGGAAACCGCATTTCACCGCGATCACCGGCGTGACCGACGAGGGGGTGTTTCAACTTGATTACAAACGCGCGGACGACTATGTTCGCATGAACCTCTTTACACGATTATGGACACGCGCGGGAAATCAATACTTGGTCATCACGCCTACGCCATCGCCGTAGCGCTCATCCTCCTGGTTGGCCTGAACGGTTGCGCCACATGGCGCGGTCTGCGCGCCACCGACCCGCTAAGCCCGAGTGAACGCCTGAATCTCGGCGTCAGCTATGAGCGGGACGGGAAGTTGGATCTCGCGCTGCGCGAATACGAGCGCGCGGCGACGGGCTCAACGAAAAGCATGGCCTTGACCTACCAGGGAAACATCTATGCCACCCGGAACAGTCCTTCCATGGCCGAACGGAAATATCGCGCCGCGCTGAACGTGGACCCGGATAATGTCGTCGCGCTCAATAACCTGGCCTGGCTCCTCGCCCAGGAAGGCCGGTCCCTTGCCGAAGCCGAGGCGTTGATCCGGCGCGCGTTGGCACTGGATCCCGAGCCCCGGGATCCATACGAGAGCACGCTGAAGACTATCCTCGAATCCCGATGACGGGCATCGCTTGCGGCCGTGCCCTGCCACACTCAGCGAACGACCCCCAGGGTAGGGTTCTACCCCATAGATACCATGCGCTATGGTGCGTATGCTTTTCACTGATGGGATAAGATACGAAACAAACACGTGCGGGGCACGAAACCGCAAAAGGAGAAAACGTCATGAATACAAATCGAACTATTTGCAGGATGCCTGCTGGGCTGCGTTATATCACGGCCGTGCTGGCTCTGGTGGTCGGCATGCACGGTCTTACGCTGTCGTCACAGGCTAGCCCGATCATTTCGGCGCCTGTCTCGATGGAAGACGCCCGCGCAGCCGATCTCGCCACCATCCAGCAGATGCTGGAACAGAAAGTGGTCCAGCACCGCCTGGAAGAACTGGGCTTCACCCCGGAAGAAATCCAGTCCCGTTTGGCGCTGGCCAGTAACGCGGAGTTGCATCAGTTGGCGACACAGTCAGAAGACCTGCTGGCGGGCGGCGCGGTCGGCCTGGTGGTTGCGGTATTGGTGGTGATTCTGCTTGTGCTGTTGATCTTGCGGATCGCATCCAATGACACAGGAGAAGCGCCGGATATGCTGGTGGCGTAAACATGCGGTTTCATATGGACGCGTGGCACAACGCATGATGGGAGGTGGTATCAAATGGCAAAAGCAAGCAGAGGTGGTCGTATGACGGCAGCGAAGAAGCGTGCCGCCAAAACGCCGGGGGGAAAAGGGCCGATCAAGAATCGTCCCGCCGGCAAGAAAATCATGAGCACATAAGTGTTCGAGGAATCGCTCTTCCCTCAAGCGCGGCAGCGGGGATCGCGCGCTTGAGGTGAATGAGCGTACGCACACGTTGTAACGCGAAGTGCGATGACGTGTAATCGGGTGTTAACCATTGAGGTGGCACCACAAGCGGGTTTATCCCGGGGAGCGTATCATGTTATGGACGATTGCGATTATTGTACTGGTGCTGTGGGCACTGGGGCTGGTGAGCGGCACCACGCTGGGTGGTTTGATCCATATCCTGCTGGTCATCGCCGTTGTGGTGGTGCTGGTCCGAGTCATTCAAGGCGTATGACGAAATGAAGGAATCATCGTCATGATGCAGGTGGCGCAACGAAACGGTAGACGCCATGATGTTTAACGCCGAGCAAAACCGATGGGCACGGCACTATCAGGCGGCCTTGGGTCCATATCTCAAGCAAAGCCCGAAAGTCCGCCAGGCTCCCGCCACGACCTTGGGGAGCCAAGCCGTGGCACTTGGCCTGGAGACTTTGGATGTGGCCGAAGTTCATAAACGCGCCCTGCTGGCAATTGCGAATAAGGAGGGGCCGCCCAGAAACGCCGCCATTGCACGAGCGAAGGCATTCTTTCTGGAGGTCCTTGTACCGATCGAACAGACGCATCCTGCCGCGCTTAAAACCGAGCGCCAGGTCAAACGCGTCGCCGAGGATCTGCGCCTGCGCACCAAAGAATCATCCGCGGCCGCCCGACACTTGAAGCGCGGTATTGCCAAACGGAAGGCCGCGGAAACCATGCTAAAGGAAACCGGCCGTGATCTAGCCAAGTTGCTGCTGGAATCCAGCCGTTTGCAAGGTCGACTGCTACAGAACACGCGCAACAAGCTTATGGCGAAAGAAGACGTGAATCGATCTGCCAGCCACCAGCTTCAGAATGAAATTGCCCAGACCTTGCTGGGCATCCATCTCCGTTTGTTGACCCTGAAACTATCCACAAATTCCAGCATGGACCGACTCAAAAAAGAGATTGCAGCGAATCAAACTCTCGTGAAACAATCGGCCCGTACCATTCAAAGGCTGGCGCATGAAATCGACCGTCATCATGAAAAATAGCGCGCGCGCCATGGTGAAGCCTTATCAGAAGGCGCTTACGTCGTACCTGAAAAATGGAACGGCAAGCCGTTTATCGTCCGCGCGCACCCTCGGCCGTCGCGCGGTGCAGATCGGCGTGGAGACGCTGGATATGGCTATGATCCACGAGGAGGCCTTGCTGTCCCATCTGGAAAAGGTTGACACCCCGTCAGAACGAACTTCCTTGATCAAAAAGGCGAGAGCCTTTTATGCCGAGTCCATCCTCGCCCTGGAGGAAACGCACCGGTCGGCCAAGGAGTCAAACGCCCGCTTGCTTAGGTTGAACGTTTTACTCAGGCAGCGTACTCGTGAACTGGACGCCTCCAACCGGAAACTATCAAAGGAGGTCGCCCGGAGGAAGGTTGTCGAAAAAAGCCTAAGGGAAAGCCGGCAGCAGACCACTCAATTGCTAAAAGAGTCGAAGATTATGCAGGAACAATTGCGACTCTTGTCCCGCCGTGTCATATCCGTACAGGAAGAGGAAAAGAAGCGAATCAGCCGCGATCTCCACGATGTCGTCGCCCAGATGTTGAACGGTATCAACCTACGATTGGCCGAGCTGAAGTCGGGTCTGAAGGCGGACGCCAAGGGCTTCAGTAAAAAAATACACAGCACACAGCGCTTGGTGGAGAAATCGGTGGATGTGGTGCACCGTTTTGCTCGCGAATTGCGACCGGCCGTGCTGGATGATCTGGGTTTGCTTGCCGCCTTGCAGTCGTTGGTGAAAACGTATTCCAAACAAACGGGCATCAGGGTAAACCTGAAGGTCTTTGCCGGGGTCATAGACTTGGGAAACGATGAATCCACGGTCTTGTATCGCGTTGCCCAGGAAGCGCTGACAAATGTCAGTCGACATGCTAGTGCCAGCCAGGTGAGCATGAGCATCCGAAAACATGGTGAAAGTGTTCGTATGATCATCAAAGACAACGGCCGGTCTTTTGATGTGAAGAAGGTTCTGCACGCCAAAAGGAGAAAAGGTCTGGGACTGCTTGGCATGCGGGAACGGGTGGAAATGGTGGGCGGCACATTTGTGGTGGAGTCCGCCCCCGGCAAAGGCACGACCATCCGGATGGATATCCCGATTAAGCGTCGAGTCCAAGGACAACGTCGTCGATGAATGCAGATAAAAAGATTACGGTGCTGTTGGCCGAAGACCATCTGATCGTCCGGGAAGGGCTGCTCAAACTGCTGGAAGCCGAGAAGGATGTCGAGGTCATTGGCCAGGCCTCCACCGGTCGACAAACCGTGGAAATGACGCTGAAACTTCGCCCCGAGGTGGTCATCATGGATATTGCCATGCCGGAGCTCAATGGGTTGGAAGCCACGCGCCAAATACGTGAGGCCGCTCCCGAAACCAAGGTGCTAATTCTTTCCGCGCACAGCGATGACGCCTATGTGGAACGGATGACGGAATTGGGGGCGGCGGGATACCTGATCAAACAATCCTCCGCGAACCATCTTTCCGTGGCCATTCGGGAAGTGCATAAAGGGAACACGTTCTTCAGTCCCTCGATCACCCGGAAAATGGCGAACCAAAACCGAAAGAGCCTCGATCGAAAAGGCCGGCAGAAAGCGATATCCATTCGCCTCACCAAGCGGGAGATGGAAGTCCTCCAATTGATTGCCGAGGGAAACGCCAACAAACAAATCGCTGCGCTGCTGGGGATCAGCATCAAAACGGTTGAAAAGCACCGTGACCATCTCATGCAGAAATTGAACATACACGATACCGCCGGCCTCACTCGCTACGCCATAGCGACGGGCGTCATAGAAAGCAGTGTCCAGATTATCATTGAGTAAGTGTGTTGAGGTTCATTCTTAGAGTAGATCTTCGATGAAGTGCTGCGAAATAGGTGGTATGCGTTTTTGTGCGGCTCTAATAACCCGTGGTCTGTCACGGACAAAATAATTTCGAAAGCTCCGATTTCAGTTCGTCGATCAACTTTCCCGGGATGATAAGGACTCTCCCAGGCTCCGGTTGTTGATCAGTGCTTCCGCGGTGGTCTCCAGGACTTCAAGACGATCAAAAGCATCCAGAATGGATCGGCCACTAACCAACGTGCCATCATTCTCCAGCCACTGTTCCGCTATTTGCTCGTCGTGACGCGTCAGCCCTTCTCGAGCATATGAGGAGCGGCGTTTGCTCCTCACTTCTTCGCCCGCCAAATTTACCGGGTGATCCCGAAAGGCCTTATTTTCTGCGTGCCAGCCGCTGGCGAGCATGCGCCGCTCTCAATATCCAGCTCTCTATGTGCATCCCCGGAGTACAAATGACGAACTAACCGTTCCATAATAACGCGATAACGACGACGGTCCGAGGCACCCTCTCCTCTCAAGCCCATCGAGCCAAGTACCCTTTGTCGAACGAGCCAGCGAGGAAGCGGCTTTCCGCTAAAAAAGGTCCGGTAACTACTCCAATAATAAGAGGCCAGCGACGGATTTTATCCGGCCAGGAGCCCCGCACGCGCCGGATTCAAATGGGATATAATGGCTCAACAGCCGAAAGAAATCGGGTTCATCCGCATCAAAAGGGATCGCTTTGTAGCGCCCCTGGAACACGTGCCAGACTAGATTCTTTTGACGATTGAACCGAATATCGTGTCGGTCCCCTGCAACCAGCGCATGATACACCGCACCAGGATACTGAATTCTAACTTTTCGCGCCGACTCTTTTTAGATCCTATCAAATCAGTTAACGGGCAGCCTACAGTATTGCCATGAGCTTTCAGGTCCCACATAATACAGATGAAAAGCAAATCATGCTATTTACCCGTGTAGCGTAATAATATGACCAAACCAATTGTCGCCGTATACGATGCAAAGCCCTATGACCGCGATTCGTTGACCTCAGGGCCATGCGCGGAGTGTGTGGAATGGGTATTTCATCCCTTTCGACTGGAATCAGCAACAGCGGCCTCAGCCGAGGGTGCGTCAGCTGTGTGTATTTTTGTTAATGACCACGCCGATGCAGATGCCCTGACCAGATTAAAGGAAACGGGAATCCGGCATGTGGCCTTGCGGTGTGCAGGATACAACAACGTCGACCTGGAGACGGCAAGACAGCATAACATGGCAGTGACCCGCGTACCCAGTTACTCGCCCCATGCTGTGGCCGAACACACTCTAGCACTTCTGCTTACCCTTAATCGGCGTATACACCGTGCGTATAACCGTGTGCGTGAACTGAATTTTTCTCTGACCGGACTGGTGGGGTTTGATCTACACGGTAAAACAATCGGTATAGTTGGAACAGGACGCACGGGCACACTTGTTGCGGAGTTTTGCATAGGCTTTGGTATGCGGGTGCTTGCACATGACCCCGACCCGAAACCGGAATGGGCGGAAGGAGTGGGCATAACATATACAGATATGGATGTTATCATCAAAGAGTCCGACATTATTTCCCTTCATGCTCCATTAACCCCTGAGACGCATCATTTGATAAACAATGAATCTGTCGATCAGGTGAAGCAGGGAGCCATATTGATAAATGTCAGTCGAGGCAGACTGGTGGACACAACGGCACTCATTGCAGGATTAAAGTCGGGTAAATTGGGAGGAGTAGCGCTTGACGTGTACGAAGAAGAGGAGGGTATTTTCTTTGAAGATCTTTCCAATCAGGTGCTTCAAGACGACGAACTCGCCCGCCTCCTAACCTTTAACAATGTATTAATTACTTCACATCAGGCTTTTCTTACACGGGAAGCTCTATCAGAAATTGCGCAGGTTACAACGGAAAATATATTGTTACTCCACGAAAACAAGCCGCCTCTTCCGGAAACGGAGTTGACGTAACAAAATGTGCGGGGGCTCTCTTTCTCCCTGCATTTGGCGCGCCCCCCGAAAACTGTAGTGTTTGTTATGTTAGTCCTTCCGGGTTAAAACACAACCCAGGAGGACGGAATGAAGCGAAAGCGATACAGCGAAGA
>SLRP01000026.1 GCA_007130845.1 Kiritimatiellia bacterium
GTGGCCATTCCGACTGCAATACCGGTGCTTCCATTAGCAAGCAGATTCGGCAGGCGGGAAGGAAGGACCACGGGTTCCTGCAGGGTTTCATCAAAGTTTGGCCGCCGATCCACGGTTTGTTTCTCTATATCGGCCAGCATTTCCTCCGCAAGACGGTTGAGACGGCACTCAGTATATCGATAAGCAGCCGGTGGATCACCGTCAATGCTACCGAAATTACCCTGGCCATGGATCAGGGGATACCGCATGGAAAAATTCTGGGCCATCCTGACCATGGTGTCATATACGGCGGAATCGCCATGTGGATGGTAGTTTCCGATTACTTCTCCGACAACCTTGGCGCATTTGACGAAGGGCTTGCTGTGAGTCCAGCCGCGCTCATGCATTGCGTAAAGTATCCGCCTGTTTCCGGGTTTCAATCCATCACGGACATCCGGAAGGGCTCGTCCCACTATCACGCTCATCGAGTAATCGATGTATGCGCGCTGCATCTCGTCTTCAATATTTACAGATTCTATTCTTTCGTTGGGATTATACATGACAGATTATATATCCAGATTTCGTACATTCAGGGCATTGTCCATGATAAACTCACGGCGCGGCCCCACATCATCGCCCATCAGGACGGTAAAGGTGTCGTCGGCTCTCACCAGGTCCTCGAGCATGACCTTCTGGAGTTTGCGACGTTCGGGGTTCATTGTGGTCTCCCATAACTGTTCGGGATTCATTTCTCCAAGCCCCTTGTAACGCTGTATTACCAACCCTTTCCGTCCGAGTTCGCGAACCATATTCAGGAACTCCTGAAGAGAATAAACCGGAGTACGCTCATCATTCTGATCGACAAGGTAATACATTGGTTTATCGGACTCGAACAGGTTGTCCGGGGAAAACCCCTTCTTTTCAAGGATGCCGATCTGCTTCTCAAGCGCGGATGCCCAGAAGATCTCCGTCCAGCGCAATCCCGCAGACGAATCGTCGTCCTCGTTATCGTCGGTGAAAATGGTCAACTGACGTCCAAGGCGTTGCTCCATGTTCTCCCGGAACAAGCGCAACTCCTCCTCTGTGTAAACAAAGTGGTGCTCATGGCGCCCGTTCTCCTCGACGGTAACCCGGTACAAAGGGAAATGCCCGGTTTCCGGATGGCGATATCCAAGGTATTCCTTGAGGGTGATGCCTTTGCGGACAAGTCGTTTGCCTATTTCCTCGATTTCAGTAAGACATTCAAGCATGCCCCTCAACTGATTGTCTGATAATGCCTCATTGTTTTTCTCGTCCACCAGGCGCATGCCCTCCATCCCTAGCTCCAGAAGGACCCTGGTCAACTGAGCGTCGCTGTCAAGGTACTCTTCGCGTTTTCTCCGCTTTATCTTATAAAGCGGGGGCTGGGCGATATAAATATAGCTTCGCTCAAGAAGTTCCGGCATCTGCCTGTAAAAGAAAGTAAGCAGCAATGTACGGATATGGGACCCGTCCACGTCGGCATCGGTCATTATAATGATGCGGTGATACCTGGCCTTCGATATGTTGAACTCCTCCTTGCCTACACCGGTACCTATGGCAGTGATCATGGTCCGGATTTCCGCGTTGTTCAGGATCTTGTCCAAGCGCGCTTTTTCCACATTAAGGACCTTTCCGCGCAGGGGTAAAACAGCCTGGAAGCGCCGGTCACGACCCTGCTTGGCGGAGCCGCCCGCGCTGTCGCCCTCAACAATAAACAGCTCGCTTGCCGCCGGATCCTTTTCGGAGCAATCCGCCAGCTTCCCAGGCAGGGTTCCGCTGTCAAGGGCGCTCTTACGCCTTGTCAGATCCCTGGCCTTCCGGGCAGCTTCACGGGCACGTGCAGCCAGAACAGCCTTTTCTATAACGCGGCGGGCCACTGAAGGATGCTGTTCCAGATACACACCAAGCTCTTCATTGACGACAGACTCGACAATACCTTGCACTTCCGAGTTGCCAAGCTTGGTCTTGGTCTGTCCTTCGAACTGGGGGTCCGGTACCTTGACGCTGATCACAGCGGTCATGCCTTCGCGGATATCGTCTCCGCTCATGGAAATCTTGTCGTCCTTCAACAGCTTGTTGGCCCGGGCATAATTATTAATGGTTCGAGTCAGGGCGCCCCGAAAACCGCTCATATGCGTACCGCCTTCAACGGTGTTGATATTGTTCGCAAATGAAAAAATTGTTTCCTGGTAGGAGTCCGTGTACTGCATGGCGATCTCAACGGAAACGCTATCCTTATCCTTTTCTATGTAGATCACCTTTGGATGCAGCGCGTTCTTATTACGATTGAGATGCTCCACAAACTCCCGTATGCCCCCGTCGTAGCGGAATGTTTCTTCCCGTTCCGGCTCCTCCTGACGCAGCTCCACCTGCAGACCTTTGTTCAGGAAGGCCATTTCGCGAAGACGCGCTGAAAGCATGTCCCAGTTGAATTCTGTATCCTGAAAAATCTCGGAATCGGGAAGAAACGTAATCTTGGTTCCGGTACCCTTGGTCTTCCCTATGGTTTCAAGCTTGGAAACAGGAATTCCGCGCGCAAACCGCTGGTGATAGACGCTGCCATCACGGCGGACTTCCACTTCAAACCACTCGCTGAGCCCGTTAACACATGAAATACCCACGCCATGAAGCCCGCCTGAAACCTTGTATGAGTCATGATCAAATTTGCCGCCAGCATGCAACGTCGTAAGAACTACCTCCACAGCCGGTTTGTTTTCCGTTGCATGCATATCCACCGGAATACCGCGTCCGTCATCGTTAATGGAGATGGAGCCGTCAGCGTTAAGGCATAGCTGGACGTTGGTGCAATAACCGGCAAGCGCCTCATCTATGCTGTTGTCCACGGCCTCATATACGCAATGATGCAACCCGCGGACACCCGTATCCCCAATGTACATGGCGGGGCGCTTTCGCACTGCTTCCAGCCCGCCAAGTACCGTAATGTTCTGAGCGTCGTATTTCGGGCCTACCTTATTTGCGGACGGCCGCTCGGCAGCGGGATCAGCCACGGCCTGAACCACACTCTCGGACTCCATAGCGGATTCAGAGGAGGATTTATTTTTATTGACAGACATAACCTAAAAAACCTGTGAATGAAACTTGGAATATGATACCAGCCGGACAACGTGCAGGCAATGAAATATCTAAAAAAGAACCCCTTAATGGGAACCTTTTGTAATATCCCTTATTTGCGCCACAATACGCTATATATCAACAAATTACAAGTTTAATTGAAAATATTTATATTGACATAATCCTGGCTAATACAGAGACAGAGCTACCCATATAAAACCATGAATATTTAATGGGAATATCCTTGTTTCGGGATCAGACCTGCTGAAGGACCCGAGTACAGCGATATGGTCCTGCTGGATCAAATTCGAACCGGATGCCGGCGTGTTACTATTCCTCCATCCGGGCCTGTTTCTATCAGCAGTATTCCGCCGGACAAGTGCTTCCCGGTACCGAATGTTGACGGGCATACAACCGGGTTGAACTCAGTCCAGGTATGCGCTCCGCGCGCAGCTTCTGCCATTATCCGGGCAATCGGATACTTCAACTTCAATTGCGGCATGCGGGACGCCATACGAGCCAGAGTAAGCAAGCCCGGGGTATGAAGGTGCCCTAGAATTGTCTGTTTGATCTGATCAATTCTATCGCGCACACCAGGCAATTCGCTCAGCGCGGTTAAAGCGCCGGGATCATGACAGAACAACAATATACGCGCGTTATCAGGCAGTCTGGCAAATGTTTCATCTACCTTCCGCTTGTGCTCGGCGCTGATCCTCTTCCATTCTGAAATCTCATCAAGTCTTGCTTCGGGAAGAAACATTTCGAGCGTGAAAAGCGATGAATTAATTCCAACAAGGTGGTAATCATCAATTGTCTCATGCCAGAAAGACTGAATTCCAAGCTCCTGCTCACCGCGATAGAGACTGTCAAGCCGTATGCCCCCTTTTCTGATCAACGTGCTGTACTTTCCCAGCTCATGGTCCCCGAAAATGAAATGACAGTTTCCCGGGAACAGCTCGCGCACAAGGGTTATGACCTGCGCAGCGCTTTCGAAGGTATACGCGTCGCTCAGACCGGTACCTCCCGCATCTCCCCCATAATCTCCATTGGCGATAACCCAGTCCGGTTGATATTCCAGTATATCCTCGAGGGCTTTCAGGAAACACATCTGGCGTGATTCCGGACTCCAGTTCCAGAACCGGTGGCGAATCCCGTAGAGAATACGGCGCCACTTGCGGCGAAGAGGGGTTACGTCACTGCCTATGGCGTTGGCATATTCTATATATTGCTCGTGTTCGCCTGGACCAAGAACATGGATATCCGAAAGTACAGCCAGTCGCATAAGTAAGTAGTGCTCCAATCATAAAAACGCACGATGTTTGAGGCACCCCTTTATCCGGTAAGCCATGCCGTCTAATCCGGCCCGGCTGTCCGTCACCGGCACTTTCGGCTTCAAAGATATTGTTGAAGGTGTATCCCTTCGTGAATTTAAATCTCCGGCCTACAACAGACCTCCAATGCCAACACGCACATAATAGGCATCGTCCAAATCGACCTTTTCGCCGCGCCGGAAGTCCATGCTTCTATTAACGACCCGGCCGGCTTCCAGCATCAACTGCAAGTGATCCGCAATAACATGTTCGACACCAATATAGAAACGCGTCTCATCGTAAGCCAGCGAGCGGCGCACATCACTGCGTTTTAACCTATACTCCATGAATTGTTGAATTTCAAACCCCGCCATGAAACCCCAGTTGAGAAAAGGCCGGAACATAATCCTTGATCCGGGATATCCGGCGTCAAGAAGAACTGCATCATCAAGCTCCCACCTCATAAGCATGCGCGGATCAGCCAGGCGGTCGAATCCAGGGAAGAATGCTATCCCGGCTTCAACCGATACGTCCGGACTAACCGTGCGAATCCCGGACAGGGCAAAAGGTACAAAAAAGTCCCGCCAGCCCAAATCCCTGAGATCCGAATATATGCCGGGTTCGGCTTTCAGCCGCAATGCGTATCCGTCTTCAAAGCGCATTACAAAATCCGCGTCAGCCCTCGCCGCGGTTACCTGGGTGGGAAGGCTTATCCCTCCACTGCGCGTAAAGTACATGGTGTCGAATCCGGCTCGTACATCCAGCTCGCCGCCTTCCGTACGGTAATAAAGCAAGCCTGTATTAGCCCCCAGCTCCATTATGCCGAAATCGCCGGTATCAGAATCCCTCACATCCTCTTTGGTCAGATAACCCGTATACACATGCCATATGGGTTCTTCTAGTCGATCCAGAATCTGACAATCCCGGGACAATCCGTATTGAGCCCCTGCATACCCCGCAGACGAAAGAATTAAGACCAGAGATATCAGCAGCCGTTTCTTCAGCGCTTGCATACTAGATTTTCCTTCCCGAGATTGTTGTTTTTTGACACTGCGCCATCCAACCGATGACAGCCCGGCACAGCCATGTATTAACGTCCATGATGTTGAGCATCCTGAATGCGCGGCGTCAATTGAATATCAATAGATCGCCTTGATCCGCTACGATCCACGCCTACCAGGAAACGCGAGTAGAAATCCTTCTCGGCCGCCATCCCTCCAAGGTTGAATGATTCTCCATCCCTGACTGTCACTTCCGTTGAAATCTCACTGAATGACACATGATACGGACTGTCATTCACCAGCCCGCTTAACCTGGGAGTAAGGACTATTTCAACAAAAGGGCCATTACCTATCACAGTCGGCTCAACCGCCAGATAGGCGCCCACCTGCTGCCATTCCACTCCTGATGCAATTGTCCCGGTAAAAATGCCGTAATCCACAATCCAATCCAAATACGGAACCCGTTCACCTATTTGCAACAAGCCTTCCCGGCCGCTGGAGACGAGAAGGTTCATTGAAGTATCAAGCGACATATCCGCGGTCCGGTGATGAACCATTGTTCCCAGAACGATGGTTCCAGCCGTTCCGGGTCCCCCAAGAACAATCTCCCCGTCCCCTCCGATCTCCAGGCCGGACTGATGCTCACGGCCTGTTTCAATGAAGCGCACATCAATCAACACGTTTCTTGGCGGTTGATCCAAGGCATCCAATAATTCCGCTATCTTCCGATGTTGTTCGGGTGAGGCCGCGATAATAAGCCGTCTACCACTACGATCAATGACAAACCTGCCTTCATCGCCAATCATTGCAGCGGTATACTCCTCCAGGGCTTCTTCATCCGCGAAGCCCAGGGGATAAACCTTTGTAATCCGCTCATCTGCATACAAGGAATCCAACCCGGGCACGACAAATACCGCTAAGCAACACAGCATGATCCGTATTATCACAATGGTCTCCTGTCGGCGCGTGAATTTTCCTATCCAGGGCCGTGAACTTTCAAAAATCAGCCGGGCAGTCTGGACGGCACGCCTTCAACGCATTATTTTATAGGAAAATGAGGATATGAGAAATGAAATTTCGTATTTTTGTAATCGGCTTTTCAGCGCTGTGTATACTCGCTGGTGCTTGCGCCACCCGAGATGCGCGTATTCGGAAGCATGAGGACGTTTTTGAATCGTTTAATCATGATGTCCAGGAAAAGGTCAGAGCGGGAAAAATAGATATAGGATTTGATAAAAACATGGTTTTCATGGCTCTGGGCGGGCCGGATCGTGAATATACCAGAAAGACCCATGACGGCGTCAAACAAGTGTGGGTTTACACTGATACCTCCATGCGCTTCGGCCACTACCATTCACCCGGCATGCTGGATAGACGGTATCGATACGGACGACATTATCCGCACAGTGATCTATTCTGGATGGACGTGCCCGTTTACAACGAATTCGAAACCTTAAGAGTGGAGTTCAAGGACGGGGTTGTATCCGCGATAAATGAACTGGAGCGCTGAAAAGTCCGGGCAGCCGGGGTTCGGGCCCTGATTTTCCCGGCTCGCCGGCACGTGATGTCACTTCCGGAAAGGCAATACCTCATCCAGCGCATCGGCTCCGGCGAGAAGCATGACAAGTCTGTCGATTCCAAGCGCCACACCACCGGAAGGAGGCATTCCCGCCTTCATCGCAGCCATGAACTCCGGATCGGGTTCATAAGCCGATTTTCCTCTCGAGATCCTGTCATCATTGCAAGCCCGGAACCTTGCTTCCTGCTCATCATGATCCGTAAGCTCGGAATATGCGTTTGCAAGCTCAATCCCTCCAATATACAGCTCCCATCGTTCCGCGACATCGGGCTGTGATCCTTTGCGTCTTGCCAGTGCCGCGGCTTCCACTGGAAAATCCGTCAGTACAACCGGAGTCGTTATTTCTTCCAGCCTGGGCTCAATGACTTCGGACATATCAAGGTCGAACCGATTCGGATCATAGCCGGTAACGGGGTTCCATCCGGCCCATTGCTCATAGGCATGCGCTACGGCTATCTGCTTCCAATTACCCTTGATATCAATGTGCCGGCCGTCCCGTACAAATGGGTTCCCGCTCAGAATTTCGTCCGCCATTCGCATGAACAAGACACGTATGTCGTCCATCATGTCCTTGTAGTCGGCATGAGTTCTATACCATTCGAGCATTGTATATTCCGGATGATGACGGGGGCCGAACTCGCCGTTGCGAAAACACGGGCCGATTTGAAATATCCGGTCATACCCTGCCGCCATCAATCGTTTCATGTGCAGCTCTGGCGAACTGCGGAGGTACTGCCCCTCACTTTCAATTGCTTCGATGTGCGGTTCCGGAGCGGGATATTGAATGCGGACAGGTGTATCAATTTCCAGAAACCCGTGGTCATGGAAATACCTGCGTATCAGCAATAGCAACCGGCTGCGTATTGCAAGGACGCTACGGCAGTCATTCAAACGGTTGGCTTCGCAATCGGACATATCTTGCCTGGAAAATGAAATTAATGATGGATGTCCAACGCCCCGTTCCAAATTCATTTCCCGGGTTATCAAACCGCCCGGAGCGCATTCTAGGATTCTTATCGCTTGCTTACCCGGTCGGCATATTTACCCGTTCTGGTATCGATCCTGACAATGTCCCCCTCATTGATGAACAACGGAACTTGAATTTCATAACCATTATCCAGCTTGGCGGGTTTCTGCACATTGGTTGCGGTATCGCCCCGGGCCCCCGGTTCAGTAGCAGCTATCTTCTTCTCCACGAAAAAGGGAAGCGTAACTTCGATGGGACGGTTGTCGTGGAACAGTACTTGGACTTCCATGTCATCAATTAGAAAATACTTCTGATCGCCCAGAACATCATCTCCTATGACAACCTGATCATACGTCTCCGCATCCATGAAGATATAATGGTGTCCCTCCATATGAGAGTAAATCAGATCCCGCTCTTCAAGATTAGGTTTATCAATTTTGTCAACCGACCTGTAGGTTTTATCGATGGTGGCTCCAGTAACCAGGTTCTTGATCTTGGTTCTGTACAGAGCCTGTCCCTTGCCCGGCTTCACAAACTGAAAGTCCACA
>SLRP01000010.1 GCA_007130845.1 Kiritimatiellia bacterium
AAGAATTCCTCCAACACGCAATTTGCTTCAGAAAGTGGGTATCCACAGGCGAAAGCTTCTGACTACACGCATGAATACTGATGAGATTCTTTCGCACCTTGAACACAGCAATACCTGGTCGCTCGTATGCTGGGCATCCATGTTAAATGAACTAACCACAGCCCTGGAAGAGAAAGACCGCTACCTCGATATTCCGGTTATATTCAGCACTGCCGACATGCTTTGGCCCGACGTCAGGGAACGCGCCACGAAGCGCTTCAATGGCAGGGTAATCGATGTATACGGGGCAATGGAGACGGGCCCTATCGCATGGTGGTGCGAAGCCGGAGAAAGATATCATCTTTTCAATAATCTTCTGGAACTTGAAATCCTTGGAGATGACGGCAATCCGGCTCAGACGGGAAATGTAGTCGTAACAAACATGTGGAGGCGCTCATTTCCCCTGATACGATATAATATCGGGGATATTGCAACAGTGGCCGATGAACCTTGCAGATGCGGGATAAAGGGACCCGGCATAAAGAAGCTGATGGGAAGAAGGACGGAGCTGGTCAGTTTACCGGACGGCCGCAGAATAAGCGGGATACGGTTGAGGCAATCCATCCTGAATATCCCGGGTATAAGGCAGTTTCAACTGGTGCAGAACAATCCCGCCGGTTTTATACTCCGTGTAGTTCCAGCGCCTGATTTCTCCGAAGGTGTTGCCAATTTGATCAAACGGGAATTCAATGAGCAGTTCGACGGGCTTCTCACACTTGATATCAGACTGGTGCCGGAAATAACACAGCCCAGGAATTTGAAGTTCACGACGCTCCTGACCTCTGAAAGGCTTGAGAAATTGCGACTATCCGGCGTGGATACCAGCGTGTTGCTTGCTGATAATTAATACCGCTCTTGCAATCTTAGAGTTGAAATAAGCTTACCGGCTGTTAAATTCAGAAAACCTTTCTTAAGAGTAGTATATTGAGCGTAACATCCACATATGAAAGCATGAGATCCCGGCTCAAAGATATTGTGCCGGATGCGGAGCTGCGCTATAAATCCGTAATTGCAGACGAAATTCTCCGGCTAAAGGAAGAGAGAAACGCCGTAATTCTGGCGCATAATTACATGGAGCCGGCCCTCTACTACTCCGTGCCCGACTACCGCGGCGACTCCCTTGAGCTCAGCCGCAAAGCCGCTGCCGCAGAACAGGGTGTGATTGTCTTCTGCGGAGTTCGCTTCATGGCAGAAACGGCAAAAATACTGAGTCCGGAAAAGACGGTACTACTACCCGCCAGGAAAGCGGGGTGCTCGCTGGCGGCCAGCATCACTGCCGAGGATGTCCGCAACCTGAAGGCCAAATATCCCGGAGTTCCGGTGGTCACATATGTAAACACATACGCTGAAGTAAAGGCGGAAACTGATATATGCTGTACATCCAGCAACGCTGCCGCCGTGGTCGAGTCTCTCGGCACGGACACGGTCATATTTCTACCGGATGAATATCTGGCAAGGAACACTGCGAAGGAAACCGGTAAACACATTATTTTCCCATCCAAACTTCCGCCTGCTCAATTCGATTCCGATCTGGATTATCAGATTATCGGCTGGCACGGAAAATGTGAAGTGCATGAGCGATTTACCGTGGAGGATATAGAGAATGCGCGCAGCCAATTCCCGGATGTCCTGGTATTGGCGCACCCTGAATGTCCACCCGATGTGGTGGAAGCCTCCGATTTCTCCGGAAGCACTACCGCCATTGTCAACTATGTCAGGAAACATCCGGCCGGACGATACCTTCTTCTTACAGAGTGCAGCATGGGAGACAATATAGCCGCTGAGAATCCCGAAAAGGAAATGGTGCGTATTTGCAGCGTGAGATGTCCGCACATGAATGAAATCACATTGGAGGAGACACGCGACGCCCTTCTAAATAATCAATACGTCATTGAAGTTCCCGAGGATATCAGGAAGAAGGCATACAAGGCTGTCAAACGCATGATAGATATCAGTGCAAAGGACTGAAGCAGGGCCAATGCCTAGCTTCAATGCCAGGATCTCTACGTTAACCTGATTTTTCTACCCCTGCCTTGGAGGAAAATCAAATTCCCTTTCGAACAGAACCGCAAGATTCCTGCATATCCTTTTTTCGTCCGGACCATCTACGCGAATGGTAACAGTGTCGCCGCGCTCCAACCCCATTGACAACAATTCCATGACCGATCGAAGGTCGCATTCCATATGCTCTTTAATAATCCGGATATCACCGGGATATTCGCGGACCTCTTTCATGATGACGGCGGAAGGGCGGCAATGAATGCCCTGAGCGTTTCGAATAGTGGCCTGCAACTCTATCATGATAAAAGATGAGCGTTCTTTATAACTTCAGCCGTTCATATCAAGGACCAGACTGCTTCAATTAACCCGGCATGCTTCTTGAAGAAGTCTATCCGGATGCCGGTTTGAGCAGCACTCCAAGTCTCAGTGCGGTCTCCTGATATGAGTATAGATTATTGAATCAGTAAATCCACTGTCCCTGAATACAAGTCGTGAATTCCGCCAACAATCAACAGCGACCCATCCATGCATTTTTCTTCAAGTATGGGCCCGGCAGATCTCAAACGGGTTACCGAATTTTTGACATTTTCCCTGGAGACTTCATCAGGGGTTATATCAGGATTCCTTCGGCACAAGTTCACACAGGGTTCAATCTCTTTCATCAGGCTCCCCATATGGCCGGGAACTTCGCCGGAATCCATGGCAGCCTGTACTGCGCCGCAATTAGTATGTCCCATGACCATGATAAGAGAAACACCCAGCTTCAGGACAGAGAACTCAAGGCTTCCCATGACCATATCGCTTACTACGTTACCGGCTATACGCACAACAAACAGATCTCCAATGCCACAGTCGAATATTATATCCATGGATTCCCTGGAGTCCGAGCATCCGAGAACTGCGGCAAACGGTGATTGCGCCCTGGAAACATCGCGCGCCCGGGTAATGGTTCTGTTAGGACCACGGGCTGACCCGGAAACGAAACGCCCGTTCCCCTCCATCAACAACTGAAGAGCTTTATCCGCATTGGTCATGCTCATAAACTCATGCCGGCGTCAATTCAGCCACAACGAACCCGGCTTCCTTTATCATCTCCATGTCCCTTTCATACCCCTGTCCGGTGGTTGTAAGATACCCTTCCGTAAAGATGGAGTTGGCGGGATAAAGGGCGAGAGGCTGCATATGACGAAGGTTTACCTCCCGCCCTCCTGCCACACGAATTTCGCTTTGCGGATTTACCAATCTGAACATGGCCAGTGCCTTGAGGCATTCCGAGGGTGCCAGACGGGGCACATCCTCAAGCGGGGTTCCCGGACGCGGGTCCATGAAATTTACGGGAATGGATTCAGCTTCCAGATCACGGAGGGCGAAAGCCAGATCAACCCTGTCCTGCAGGGACTCCCCCATCCCTATGATGCCGCCGCAACATACCTCCATCCCTGCCTTCTTGGCGGCCCGAATCGTCGCCACCCGGTCGTCATATGTATGAGTCTGGCATACCTTGGGATAATATTCGCGTGAAGTTTCGAGATTGTGATTAAATCTGTGCACACCGGCCCTGGCAAGCCGAACTGCCTGTTCATCATTCAAAAGGCCGAGCGAAGTGCAAATTTCAATGGGAATGTCGTTCTTGATCCTTTCCACGGCCTCGCATATTACATCAAGCTCCTTGTCCGATGGCCCCCGGGTCGCTGTCACCATGCAATACTTCACAGCCTGCCTGTCGTGCGCTTCGCGCGCTCCTTCAACCAACTGCTCCACGGACTGAAGAGTATAACGGTTTACTCCGCTATATGAGCCTATTGCCTGGCTGCAGAAGGCACAGTTTTCACGGCACATCCCGCTCTTGGCGTTTCTCAAAACATGTACGCGTACTTCCCTGCCGTGATAATGCAGGCGAACCCTGAAAGCGGCATCAAGAACAGCCAGCAATTCATCGTCATTGGACTCAAGTATGGCCAATGCATCCTCGCGCCCGGGGATTACGTCTGATAGCGCCTTGTCAGCCATATCCGCCCAGTTCATTTTTTCTTTGGCATTAATCATGATATTTATGTTCAATCCTGTATATACGTGGTTAAAACAAAACTGCTCTGCATCAATATAAATTCTTTGAGGCTCAAAGTGTCAACATGAATCAGGAACAATGGATAAAACCACTGCTTTCAGACTGGGAGAAACACCTTTCAATCAGACATATGTCGGTATACCCCGCAGTCGGAGGAAAATTCCATGACGGCGAACAAGAATGGCTCAATTTTTCCTGTAATGATTATCTTAACCTTGCACGGCACCCGGATGTAATCAGGGAATCGGAACGCGCATTGCTGGAATTCGGAAGCGGCGCAACCGCTTCCCGTCTTGTTACAGGGACCCTTCCCGTTCATGACAAACTTGAGCGGGCATTGGCGGAGTTCAAGGGATATCCGTCGGCTGTGCTGTTCGGGAGCGGATACATGGCCAATGCAGGAACAGTAACTGCGTCGGTCTCCCGGAATGATCAAATATTCGTTGACCGCCTTGTTCACGCCAGTGTGATAGACGCGGCAATACTCAGCCGGGCCAAGCTTGTCCGTTATAAACATAACGATCCGTCCCACCTCGAACATCTCCTTAAACAGCGCAATCGACAGGGACGTCAGTTGATCATAACGGAATCCGTATTCAGCATGGATGGAGACCTCGCTCCGCTGGAGGATATTGCTCATGTAGCGGAACGTCATGGCGCGATTATAATGATCGACGAGGCGCACGCCACCGGTGTGTTCGGTACATGCGGTAGAGGACGTATAAACGATATCGGACTGAAAAATAAAATCAATATATCCATGGGTACGTTAAGCAAGAGTCTCGGTGGATACGGAGGTTTTGTAACCTGCTCCAATATGATGCGTGAACTCCTGATCAACCGGGCCCGATCACTCATTTACACCACCGCACCTCCTCCGGCCGTTGCGGGAGCAGCCCTTGGAGCATTGAACGTCATTGCGAAAAATCCAGGGCTGGGCGGCACACTCCTGCAACGCGCAGATAAATTCAGGGAACTTCTGAAAAAGGGCGGCCTCGACACGATAAACTCCGAAAGCCAGATAATTCCGATACTTATCGGAAACAATGAAAAAGTCCTGTCTTTATCACTGCGCCTCAGGGATAAGGGGATACTGGCAGTTGCAATCCGGCCGCCTACTGTACCTCCGAATGGTGCTCGCCTGAGATTGTCAGTCACATTGGCACACACGGAAGACGATCTGTCCAGCGCAGCCGACATCATACTGGATACAGCGCGAAAGGAGGGAATTCTTTGACCATTTCCATGGTATTTGTCACGGGCTGGGCCTGCCCCGGCAACAGGATAGAATCAATTATCAAGCCCGTGAAGGACAGGACCTCTGTGGATATCACAGTTCTGGACCCGAACTTAATTCCAACGCATAACCAACCGGTAGTTGATCCCGAGTCTACGTCCCCATATGCGTATAAACTGAATGAGCAGATCCGGGATATAACAGGGCGTGTCATAGTCGTTGGATGGTCAATGGGGGGAATGATCGCCCAGGAACACGCAGCATGCTTTCCGGATACGGTAGACGGGCTCATTCTTATCGGAAGCACTCCGCGATTCTGCCGCACCGATGATTTCCCCTGCGGCAAACCGGGCTCTCTTGTAAGGGGCATGATCACCGGGCTCTCGGTTGCTCCGCGCATTACGATGAGCCGATTCTTTCGTGAAGTTTCCCACCCATTGAAACTCAAAAGGGATAAATTGCAGGAATATGTCGAGCAAACCATGCTGTACGATTCCGGCAATCTGAAATCAGGTCTTAATTACCTGCTTTCCGCGGATCTGCGCGGCCTGATTTCAGAAATCGATATTCCGGTTCTTTTAATTCATGGAGAAAACGACTCAATCATTTCTTACGAGGCATCCAAATGGCTTGATAGCCACCTTATTGATTCAAGGTTGATATCATATTCAAAATCTGGACATGATTTACCCCTTCAAAACCCCGTAGACCTCTCTGTTGATATTGCAGGATTCATGAACGAAATAGAATGAAGGCGAAAAAACTCATGCAGGATTCCATCAGGGCGCGCTTTTCAGCAGCCGCACCGACATATGAACGACATGCCGTAATTCAGCGCCGTGTTGCCGGCCGATTGACGACCTTTCTGGATGACATCCCGCAGCCCGATACCATACTCGAAGCAGGATGCGGATCGGGGCTTTTGACGGAAATGCTCATGCGGGTATTCCCAACGGCAAGGATCGACGCATTGGATATATCGGAAGGAATGATCAATGAGGCTCGTGGAAGAATTCCGGATCAATCGCGTATTCGCTGGATTGTCGGCGATGTAAGGAACTTTCAGACAGCCGGACAATATGACCTTGTTGTCAGCAGTTCATCTCTTCATTGGGCTGAACCTCTCATCGAAACCCTCCTCAGTTTGAGACATTCACTCGCACCGAAAGGCATATTAACCGCGGCCATTATGCTGAGAGGCACTCTTGAGGAACTTCATTCTGCAAGGAGAATAATTGCGCCTCACAAGGCACCCTCGGCTCAGCTCATGTATTTTCATGACATGGCGGAAACATTCAAATGCGCTGGATTCAGCATCATCAACCGGCAGGAGGAAACCTATAAAGCCGAATATGCTTCGGCGATTGAGTTTTTACAATGCATACATGACCAGGGCCTGACCGGCGGACCTGTTTCCCGTTCCGGAACTCCATTGTCACGGCAAGAACTTGCGGCTTTGATTGACGAGTACGACATGCGATACGCATTGGGTGGCGGTGGAGTTCATGCCAGTTATAACGTCGGATATTTCAAAGCCTGCGCGAATAACCGGATCAGACACGCATGTAAATCACGGTGTTGATGCTATCGGAGTATGCCCGCAGGCTCATATGCGCAGAATGGCTCTTCATTAAGATAATCACCACTCACAGCATAGGCCCGTGCCCGAGATCCCCCGCCGCAAACTCCCTTAAACCCGCATATTCCGCACTTGCCCTTGAGACGGCTTTCGTCGCGTAGTGCCTGGAAGACAGGCGAAGTCCTATAAATATCAATAACTGACGACTCTCGGACATTGCCGCACTCCACAGGCAGGAATCCGCTTGGATACACATTGCCTATATGATCGACAAAACAAAAACCATTACCGGCATTTACAGATTTCAACGGGGACCCGTTACGTCCCGGCTGGGAAACTGACACTCCATTATGTTGAGCCAGATACCGGCGATAATGCTGAGCCTCTGTGACCTTGACTCTAAATGAAACACGCTTGGACAAATTGTGAAGTTTTTCAAATAACATCTCCATCTGTTCAGAGGAGCAGCACCCCATGGATGCCCCGCGCCCGGTCGGAACCAGAAAAAAAACTTCCCAGAACACAACCCCCAGACTTTCCACAAGTGCGGCAATGGCATCGAATTCATCTATGTTCCAAGAGCCGAAAACCGTGTTAACCTGCAAAGGTACGCCCAATTCACCGGCCCAGGCCGCGCCCTGCATTGCCTTGTCAAATGAACCGGGCACGCGGCGGAAATGATCATGCGATTCGGCATCAGGCCCGTCTATGCTTAACGCCAACTGGTCGACCCCTGCATCTCTAAGTGAAATGACCCTGTCACGGGACAACCGATCAGTTGTGGCGGGAATAGTCCCCACTCGCAGATCAACGCTCTTGGCATGTCTGATCAGTTCCTCCAGATCATCGCGCTGCAGCGGGTCGCCTCCCGTAAATATGATCAAAGGAGTCCCCATCCTCGCGACATCCTCAATAACGCGTTTACCTTCAGACAGCGACAGTTCCCTGGGATCGCGCCAGTCGATGGCTTCCGCCCGGCAATGACGGCATGAAAGAGCACAGCTTCTTGTGACCTCCCAAATCAGCAACAATGGCGCTCGCTTGTAATCAACATTGAAGTTCATGATCTCATCTGTCGGACAGTATTTCCGATATCGCCTGAGCGGTGGCCTCCGGGTCAGGCTGCAACCCTTCCTGTCGATGCACAATTTCCCCTTCTGCATTCAGTACGGCAATTACGTTGGAGTGGGCTATCTCGCCGTCCGGCTTTATACGATATCTCACCCCCAGCACAGTGGCAAGCTCACGAATGCTGTTTGCGTCCGATACGAGGAGGCTCCATCGCGTTCCGTTCAAGCCGTTGCGCTGCTTGAAATCCGCCAGGCGTTCCGGTGAATCGCGCTCGGCATCCAGCGAAAAGAGAACGTAATCAACCTCCCCTCTTTGCTCTTCCGGAAAATGAGCGTCTATCGCCTTCAAATCGCTTGCTATGACAGGACATGCATAATAGCAGTGTGTAAATATCATTGATACAATGTAGGCGCGCCCACTCAAAT
>SLRP01000011.1 GCA_007130845.1 Kiritimatiellia bacterium
GTTATACGCAGAACAACTCCCATGTGCCCTTCCAGTGTGAGCAATCCCATAATACTCTTGCCGGAAACCCTGGTATTGCCTTTTTCTATGGTAATATCCGAATTGAATTTACCGGCGGTCTTAACCAATAACGCAGCAGGTCTGGCATGGATCCCGAATTTATTCTTAATCTTGAATTCACGGCTCAACACCTTTGAACCGCCGGGCGATGTGGATTTATTACCGTTCACACGGTTCCCTTCTTCCCTAGAATCCCCAATAATTTATCATCCAGCTCCTTTACGGCGTCATGTCCCAGATACTTCAATGTCTGATTAAGAGCCGCAACTTCAACAACATGCGCAATATCCCGCCCGGCTGTTACAGGGATGGTTATCACCGGAAGTTTAATGCCGAAAATTTCCGTAAATTCAGGTGAAAGCCCGGTTCTATCGTATTCCAGATCGGGTTCAGGCCGTCTGAGCTGAATCACCAGATCAAGCCTGGCTTCCCTGCGCATGGACGCCACACCGAACAGGCTGGGTATATGTATTATGCCCAGCCCTCGAATTTCCATATGGTAACGGGTAATATCTTCGGCGGTGGCAATGATCTCTCCCATATTGTTTCGCCTTAAAACGGTGATGTCATCGGAAACCAGGCTGTGGCCCCGTTCAATCAATGCCAAGGCCGTTTCGCTCTTGCCGATTCCCGGCTTGCCTTCCAACAATACGCCAATGCCCATTATTTCCATGGTTGTTCCCTGAAAACGTTCAACCGGTGCAACTAGATTTTCAACGATTATAGTGGCCGCATTGATGAACCTGTTGGTGATCATGGGGCTTTTTAAGAGGGGGATTTTGAATTCATCAGAGGCTTCCATGATTTCCGGCAATGGATTACGGCTTCTTGTAATCACCACGCATGGAATCTTACGGCTGAACAATTCCCGGATTCTCTTGGATCGGTCCTGACGATCAAGACTCTTTAAATAAGCGGTTTCCGCCAATCCGACCACCTGAATACGCCGAAAGGCAAAATACTGAAAAAAACCGGTCAGGGCCAGGCCGGGGCGATTCAATGCCTCCTCTTGAATTTCCCTGTCCAGGTACTTCTCACCACTTACTACCTCAAGAGACAAAGTGTCCCTGCCCTGCTCATAAAACTGACGCACTGAAATACCCACAGGTTTCTCCTCGAGTTCATGTTCAATTCATGCCGGAGTCACGCCGGGCAACTTAAGCATGAAAAATCATTTGTTTTTCTTATCACGGTCAATCATGGACTGAACCTCAATCTCAACATCAGCGATACCGTCGCGTGATTTGTGATCCTGCCTTTTATCCTGAATCCTGCGCAGCTGTTTCTGGGCCTTGTCAATGGCACGGTCGATGGACACATACATGTCCTCCGACTCCTCTTTTGCATCAATTCTGATATTCTTGGCAGCATGAATCACCACCTCGGCAAAATGCCTGTATTTCTCTATATCAAGAATCAGATGCACTGATTGAATACGAGGGAACTCCAGCAGGGATCGTTCAAGGCGTTCATGCGCATGCTCCCGAATTGCATCCGTGATATCCATATGACGCCCGGTAATGCTGATTTGCATAATATACCTCCTTTATTATTTGGTCACATGCTGAATCTGGATCCAAGATATAGCTCACGGCTGACTTTGTCATTGATAAGAAAAGAGCTGGTGCCTTCACGAAGCACCTTCCCTTCGCATATCAGATATGCGCGATCAACCACAGCAAGCGTCTCCCTAACATTATGATCGGTTATAAGAATACCCAGTCCCCGCGATTTGAGCTCAACTATGATCTGCTGCACGTCATATACCGCCAATGGATCAACCCCGCTGAACGGCTCATCGAGCAAAATCAGGGACGGACTGGTAACCAACGCACGGGTTATTTCAAGACGCCGCCGTTCACCCCCGCTTAGTGTGAAGGCCTTCTGCTTGGCGAGATGGCTTATCTTCAACTCCTCGAGGAGAAATTCCAGACGTGCCTTTCGCTCTTTGCGGGACAGAGGGAGGGTCTCGAGAATGGCCATCACGTTCTCTTCGACCGTCAACCTTCGGAATACGGAGGGTTCCTGAGAAAGATATCCCATCCCCATTCGGGCGCGCCTGTACATCGGGGTACGGGAAATATCCCTGCCATGGAAAAAAACATTTCCCTCTGTCGGCTTTATCAGACCTACAATCATGTAGAAACTGGTGGTCTTTCCGGCCCCATTCGGCCCCAACAGTCCGACAATCTCGCCCTTGTTGACCTGCAGGTTAACGCCGTTTACGACCGGTTTCCGATTGTAAACCTTTACAAGCCCGGACGTTTCAACCAGATAGGAATTATCCCGCGCCACGCTATTCTCCAAAAAGACGGTCTCGCGCCCCGCCCGCATCCGGATAGATTACAAGTCTGGCCCTTGGCTCACATATCATTCTGTTATCATCCCTCCAGAAGGTTATAGTCTCGCCTTCCAGTATATCGTTTCCCCTGCGTATTCGCGGACCATCCTCTAAGAACACCTCGCCTGAAACAACATCATATGTGGCCTTACCCGCCCATGCCGTCGTCTCCTCCTGTTCAATGACAACGTTACCCTCCGCCTCAATATGCCGCGCCTGATTGTCATCATCGAAATAAACCGTCAATTTATCCGATGTGAGCTTCATGGATGGGTCCGTGACTACGACATCCTCTTCGAAAAGGGCGAATTTGCGGTCCTGGTCAAATGTCAGCCGCACAGATGTTATTTCCGTGACGTTATCCGTCAGCTCAAACTCTTCCGCGTATGCGTCAAATGCAAACAAACCGAACACGCATACCGCCGAAATCCATACAGATAATTTCATTCCAAATCTCCCTTTTCAATACCCTCGCCTAAATCCTTCAGCAAGACACGGGTATCGTTGAATATTTCAAAACGTCCGTCCTCGGCGCTCCAAAAGAATCCCTTTCCGGTAATAATCATATTTTCCCTGGCAATCCGGATATCGGAGTCGGACCGGACATCGCTGCTGTTACGGTCATATGTGCATTCCGGGGACGTTACCCTCATCTCAACATCCCTGTCTTCCGAATAGAACTCAATCATCATGTTAGTAATATCCACCCTGCCGTCGGGCATTATCACGGCGAAATCACCAAAAAGCTTGGATTTCAGCCGCATTTCACTGTCAAATTCAGGAACCTCAAACCCGGATATTCGCTGCCCGGCGCCGGGTTGCCCCCAACTGATAAAAAATCCAGCAAGAACGACGAGAACTATCACGCTGTTACGTACTATGTTTCCAGTCTTCACCATGCTTGTATACATTCCACTACAATTTACTCGAGCGCAAGACCATCTCAATTGCGCTCAACTGTTTCCATAACCCTCGCAGCGCTGAAACCGGAACGGCATTGTCACGATCGGACAGCGCCTTTTCAGGGTCAACATGAGTTTCCAGAAAGACTCCGTCACATCCTACCGCTACGGCGCCCCGTGCAAGATGAGATGCATAATATCCTTCGCCGGAGGATGCGCCGTCTCCGGCACCAGGCAACTGAACGCTGTGCGTAGCGTCGAATATCACGGGATATCCTGTCTTGCGCAGAACAAGCAGGCTGCGCATATCTGCGACCAGATTGTTGTAGCCGAACGAGGTTCCGCGCTCGGTTATAAGAATCTTTCTGTTTCCCGTGCTTTCAACCTTATCTACTATATGCCGGACATCCCACGGCGCCAGAAATTGACCCTTTTTTATATTTACCACCTTTCCGCTGTTGCCCATGGCCAGAACCAGGTCAGTCTGCCTGCACAGAAATGCCGGCAATTGCAGTACATCGGCGACCTGCGCCGCCAGAGGAACCTCCGATTCATGGTGAACATCCACCAGTAAAGGCACATCATATTTCCGGCGGATCTCCGCAAGAATATCCAAGCCCTTCGTCAGGCCCGGCCCACGGAATGAGGCGTGTGACGTTCGATTCGCTTTATCATAGGATGCCTTGAAAACAAGGGGGATATTCTCCCTGCGCGCCAGGCGGACAAGCCGTCCCGCAAGATCCATGCATGACTTGCGATCCTCCACCACGCACGGACCGGCAATCAGCACCAACGGGTTATTACCCCCGATTTTCAACGAACCTATTTTGACTGATCGACTCATGATTCAAACAAGCCCCGCTTTTCGCAATGCTTGCTCTGCAAGCTCTATATCATCAGGTGTATCCACACCCACACTACCTGCATCAGTCTTAACCACCTTTATATATCCTCCAATATACAATGCCCGCAACTGTTCCAGTTTCTCCGCCTGTTCCAACATGCATACCGGTTCAGATATCAATCGTTTAAGAAAGTCCCTGCGATACCCGTACAATCCGACGTGCCTCCAATGCATCTGCGTATCCACGCCCTTCATGAAACCAGGGTCGCGCACGCATGGGATACCGAGCCTGGAAAAATACAGCGCTCTGTCCTTCTCATCACACACGACCTTGACCACGGAAGGAGATTCCCTTTCATATTCACCATCGAGCGCAGTTGCCACAGTAGCCATGTCATATTGATTGTCGGACAGCAGGGCATCCGCAACAGCATCAATAAGACTGGGGTCTATTACCGGCTCATCACCTTGAATATTTACCACTATATCTCCTACGCAACTATCCACCGCCTCCGCTACACGATCCGTTCCGGATGGATGATCGCCTCTTGTCATGACGGCCTTTCCTCCGAAACCCTCGACGACATCGGCAATTCTGCCGTCATCCGTGGCAATCAGGAGAGAATCCAGTCTCTTGGCCAGGCTGGCCCGTTCCCATACCCACTGAATCAATGGTTTCCCCGCAAGATCAGCCAGATTCTTTCCTGGAAACCTGACCGAGGCCCATCTGGCGGGAATTACACCGACAACTCCGTTCACGAAAAACTCCTGGTCAATTCTTCACGGGAACACACAGCGGTTCCAACCTTGCCGACAACGATGCCTGCGGCATGATTTGCCAGCTCTACGGCCTCAACCGGCGCTGCACCTGACGTAAGCGCCAGCAGGGAAACCGCAATGACCGTGTCCCCCGCGCCACTGACGTCAAAAACCTCCTTTGCGCGGGTCGGGATGTGATGCGGCTTCTCCCCGTCCAAAAACACGAGCATACCTTGCGGCCCCAAAGTTATGGCCAGAAACTCCACTCCCCATTTCCTGATCAGTATATGGCCTACTTCAAGCAGGGACTCATCTTTAAGCGGAGAACATAACCGTGACGGCTCCGGCTTTCCTGCCGCTATATATGCCTCTTTCCGGTTTGGAGTGGCCATGGTTATGCCTTGTACGCTGAGTTCGTGATCCTCCTTGGGATCGTAACCAACCGGGATTCCGGCTTCATTTGCCGCATTCGCAACAGCATCCACAACAGGCTGACGAACGACTCCCTTGCCATAGTCTTCTATGATTACACCCGTGGACTTCATGGTCTCGGAACGCGCCAAATCACATAATTTCGCCATATTCCGGTCAGAAGGGGCAAAAGGTGTCTCCCAATCCAGACGCACAACCTGTTGTCTGTCCGCCATGACCCTGATTTTAACAGTGGTCCTAATATCAGGCATCTGCATGACACCGTCGGTGAAAACTCCAACACCATCCAACAGTGACTTTAGTTCTTCAGCTTCACGGTCGGCACCCACAATACCTGTTACACCGGCACGGGCGCCCAATGATCTGATATTCCAGGCTACGTTGCATGCCCCTCCGGGAACACCTTTCTCAGCTGTAGCCTCCACAATGGGGACGGGGGCTTCGGGAGAAATACGGCGAACCCGGCCGTAAATGTATCGGTCCAGCATCAAATCACCTACCACTAGAACCCGCTGCCGTTCGAAACCATGAATCAGCTCTTCGGCGCGTCCCAGTTCAAGTGTCATGAGCCCGTTTCCTTATCCAAAATTTTCTCGCAGTAACAGCCGTCATAACTATTCAGTCCAGAAATCATCACCCGGCCCATGCACATTTCTCAGAACCATGCGGACATTGGCCACAGGAATCCTCACAATCATGCGTGTAAGAATATTACGCTCGTCCCTGGAGATCCAGAACCTTGCCTCCCCACGGTCAACGATCAGCCCTTCAAAAGCAGCTTCCGGCACGACACGCAGACTGTCCACCGCTCCGTGACCGGATATGGGCACAGGATCCACCCGGTCGGCATTGAGCCAGAGATCATACACTTTATCATCCGCCATAACCCGGTAATGAGTCTTGCTTCCGGGCTCCAGTGACTTCTGGCGCATGAAATACATGAAACTGATCAAGTCCCGTGTGTCGGGCTCAAGTTGAAAATAATTCGTGTTATCGCGGTGCAACACATATTGCTTGGCCACGAGTTTATCATAATCGAAGTATGTAATCTCATGAGTGGATCTACGCCCTTGATTCATTTCTGCCTCATAACGAACGGGAAGGAATGTTTCAGGGTCTATGAGGCTTTCGACCTTGTCATCAACCGGGTATATGTGATCAAGCACGCGGTTTGACTTTGTCCTGTAGCGGATGGACAGCAGGGATCGTCCATCAACTTCCACCCATTCAGTTGTGCCCACTGAAGTTCCTACAGGAATAAGACCCCAGTATACCCGGTATTCCAGTTTTTCCCCCACAGGAAACCAGAATTCCGGACGCTCATCAGCAACCGCGACAGCGCACCACAAGCACAACAAACCTGCTACTACCATCTTCATCATTTTATGGAACCCGCACTTTCCGTTCTAACAACCTCACAACTCTTCACATGCCGATATAGCATACATATCGGCCCGCTAGCCAATACTTTCAAGAAGCGTCAGGTTTTCACAGGCCTTTTAATTTCAACCTGTTTCGGCCGGCAAATTCTTATTGCCAGCATTTCGAGAAGCAATTCCTGAGGGATACCCAATTGAACCATCATTTCATGTGTGCGAACAGTCTCCTCCTGAACAGCAACCAATTCATCAACGGTAAAGTTTTGCGATTGTTCCAGGAGTTTCAGAACACGATAAGGATGCATCTTGCGCGGATCGCGGGTAAAACCGGCGCATATCCGGTCCATGTCCTCCCCTGCATGCCATACCGCATTGCGGAACCTGGACGATCCCTCCATCTTCAACCACCCCCTGGACTGACAGACCTTTAACAGAACGAGTAATTGAAAATGATTTTCCATTCCGATTATCAATTTAATCGGCGGTTCCTTCTGGGAAATGAGACGGCGCAGGATCTTCAATGCGTCATTAAATCTGCGGGATCCGAGCGCCTCGTTCAAATCCCAGGCCGGCGACTCGCGTGAGGATGTGACAAGCTCCATTACGTCATCAGGGGTCAACTCGCGGCGATCACCCAGATATACTATCAACTTTTCGGCTTCCTGCCGTATGACTCGAGTGTCCGCGCCGGTTTTCTGAATGAATTGCTCCATGGCGGATGGGGAAGCCTTGACGCCTGCAACGCGGAATATTTCCGAAGCGCGTTCGCGAGCGGAGGCGTCGGCCTCTTCGGTTCGTTGCGGTAGGGTGTGTTCATACACCATACCCTTTGAATTACAAGCCTTATAGAAAGAGGATCGCTTATCCACAGACCCGGCGCTTATTACCAGGTACGTGCCGTCACCCAACCCCCTCTTGATGCAGTCTGTCAGACGTGACAGGGAACTTTTGACCTTTTCACCGCTGACTGCCGTGGAAAAAAAATTCGCGTCGCGAAGCCAAACCGTTTTTCCTCCACCAAACAAACCCACCGTGTTTAAAGCATCGATGCAACTTGAAACGGCGGTCGCAGCTTCGTCCTGATTTTTGGAAAGACCGTTGATTATCTCAAGGCTCAACGCCTGCTCCGATTCCGGACATAAAGAGTTGATGATTTCACGCGCGCGGGAAGTCACGACATATTCGTCATCGCCAAAAAACAGATGAACAGGAGCACCCGCAGCCTGTTCACTCGCGCTTCCGCCTTTGCGTGTGGAAGTCGTCATTATGGAATATCGACTTTATCTCAGAAGATTCTATTCAGGCATAACTGAGCCTTCCACGCCGGACGGGAATATGCCGCTGACGGGCTACTTCTTCAACCCGCCCATTGGGGTTTCCTGCTCCTCTTCCTTCGTCTTTTTCTTGCGGGGAGGTTTAGGCGTGTAATTAACCCATTCGAGATAAGCCATTTCGGAGCTGTCGCTGGAGCGCCGTCCAATTCGCGTAATCCTGGTATAGCCTCCATGCCTGTCGCTGAAAGAGGGGGCAATTGAATCAAACAAGGCCGACACCGGTTCAGGTCTCCTCAGTTTCGACAACGCCTGTCGGCGCGCTGCCA
>SLRP01000210.1 GCA_007130845.1 Kiritimatiellia bacterium
ATAAATATGTCAATAAATATAAAACAAGATAAATGTTGTTGTATGTATGTATTTATTTATGTCAATAAAATTCAATAGCTATGTTGTTATGTCGTAAAAAAGGCATTTTATTGTTGATATTTCTTTTTCAAGGCTTATTCTTCATCAATAAATCATATTGTTCAGGAGAGAGGTTATGACAGTCAAGGCCGGTACAGAATTTAACAAGGTGGATACGAGTTCGAAACCAACCATAGATGTCAGGCCCTTGGTCAACCCTGAGGTCATGGAGGGGGCGCAGGCACTGGTGCGTCGTCTTGAGATGGAGGGTGTTGAATATATATGGGGGCTTTCCGGCGGGGCTGCAATTCCAATTTTTGATGCGCTGGTTACGACCAAGACAAAGATAAAGTTGATTCTGGTTCGTCATGAGCAGGGTGCTACTCACATGGCCGACGGGTATGCCCGTGTTACCGGGAAGCCCGGGGTTGTCCTTGTGACCAGCGGGCCGGGAGCTACAAACACTGTTACGGGCATAATGACGGCGCACATGGATTCTGTGCCCATGATTGTAATAACAGGCCAGACTATATCATCCATGCTGGGCAAGGATGCTTTTCAGGAGACCGACGTCTTCAGTTTGACGATGCCGGTCGTAAAGCACAGCTATCTCATAAAGCAGACAAACGACATTCCCAGGATTGTCAAGGAAGCGTTCCATATATCGCAGACCGGCAGGCCGGGTCCGGTATTGATAGATATACCCAAGGACGTCAGTTCAGGGCCTTGTACAGCAAGCCTGGATCCTGACATGGATCTTCCGGGATATCATCCCGAGCAGGAATTGAAGGTTGACAACATCATGGCCATTGCAGAGGCGCTTTCGCGTGCCAAACGTCCAGTCCTGCTGGTCGGACACGGCGCGGTAATTGCCAATGCGCACAACGAAATAAGGATGCTGGCTGAAAAACTCAAGGCCCCTGTGACCTCGACCCTGCTTGGGAAAGGCGCGTTTCCGGAAACGCATCCCCTTTCGCTCGGTATGCTTGGCATGCACGGTACCGCCTATGCGAACAAGGCCATGGTGGAATGCGACCTGGTCATGTCGATAGGGTCCAGGTACGACGACCGGATAGTGGGACAACCAATGCGCTTCTGCAGGGACGCGGTTCGAATACATATCGATATTGACGAGTCGGAAATCCACAAGATGATACGCGTGCACCATCATTGTGTGGGAGACGCGCGCGAGATTCTCACGGAACTCTACAAGCATGTCACCGATGCGGATACCTCGGACTGGGTTAAACTGCTTAACGGATACAAGAAAAAATACCCGTTGAAGTTTCGCAAGCAGGGCGGGTTGAAGATGCAGCATGTCCTGGATGAATTGAACAACCTAACCCGTGGGCAGGCCATCATAACCACCGACGTCGGACAACACCAGATGTGGGCGGCACAGTTCTGCAAGGTGGATGAACCGCATTACTGGCTGAGTTCAGGCGGTGCAGGAACAATGGGGTTCGGGTTTCCCGCCGCGATAGGGGCTCAGTTTGCCCGGCCTGACAAACAGGTCTGGGCGATTGTGGGTGACGGCGGGTTCCAAATGACCATGACCGAGATGGCTACAGCCTGTGTGAATAAACTGCCGGTCAAGGTGATTGTGCTGAATAATCACTATCTTGGCATGGTCCGGCAATGGCAGGAACTCTTCTTTGAAGACCGGAAAAGCGGGGTGGATCTGGAGGGTAATCCCGATTTCGCCAAGCTGGCCGAATGCTACAAGGGAGCCAGGGGTTTCAACCTGAAGCGTCCCGCCGATGTCAAAAAGATATTGAAACGGGCAATGGAATACAATGAGGGGCCTTGCGTTATTAATGCAGAGTGCCTGAAAGTTGACAATGTGTATCCCATGATACCCGCCGGCCGGGCTCTCGAAGACATGCTCATCGACGCACCGAAGCATGCGCTTGAAAAGCCAACCGGCTCTACTTGACGGTATTATTACAAGGGGACAGATATGACTACAGTTCAGGGAATTGATACTGAGACGCATACCATAAGCATGTACGTGGCCAATAAGCCAGGTGTACTCGCCAGAATAGCGCAGGTTTTCGCCCGAAGGGGGTTCAATATCGACTCTCTGGTGGTTTCTTCCGCCGGAGACGCAGATTATTCCCGCATGACCATCGCCGCTAAGGGCAATCCCGAGGGTCTTGATCAGATAATTAAACAAGCTAACAAGCTCGTTGACGTCCTTCATTGCTTCGACCACACGGGCGATAATGCGGTGGTAAAGGAACTCGCTCTCGTTAAGATAGGAGTCGGTCCTGATCAACGCACGGAAGTTCTGCAGGTTGCGGAGCATTTCGGGTGCAAGACCGTCGATCTTACGGATACTTCCATGATTGTCATGGCAACCGGGGATTCCGATAAACTGGATGCCCTTATTGGCATGCTGAAAAAGTACCGCGTTATAGAAATGGTCCGCACCGGCAAGGTTGTCATGGCCCGCGGTGATGAAATGACGTGACGGGGGTCTTATTTCGTAAGATGTCTTCCTCAAGGCTGTTATGCCTTGATTTGACCTGTGGATACCGGTTGATAACTTGAGTGTTTGCGTTAAGGAAACACATGGTAATGGTGGCGGCTCTTACTCCTGCGCTTGCCAATAAACATTTACCTGCTTATATTGGCGCACTCCTGAAACAAAGGGAAAATATGAGCGGAAAGACATTATTCGAGAAGATCTGGGAGGGGCACCTCGTAAAGACCATGCCTGACGGAACCGCTCTGCTCTATATAGACAGGCATCTTGTCCACGAGGTGACGAGTCCGCAGGCGTTCGAAGGCCTGCGTATGTCGGGAAGGACCGTGCGCCGGCCTGACCTGACATTTTCCACAATGGATCATAACGTTCCCACCACAGCCGACAGGATGACCATACGCGACCCTGTCTCCAAGGCGCAGGTTGAAGCCCTTCGTAAAAACTGCCATGAATTCGGAATAACACTCTATGACCTTGGCAGCAACGAGCAGGGTATTGTCCATATTATAGGTCCTGAATTGGGAATAACCGTTCCGGGATTGACCATGGTATGCGGTGATTCACATACATCCACTCACGGCGCCTTCGGGACGCTGGCATTCGGCATCGGCACTTCGGAAGTCGAGCATGTCCTGGCCACTCAGACGCTGAGACAGAAAAAACCGATGACCTTCAAGGTGGATTTTACTGGAAGCCTGAAACCCGGCGCAACTTCAAAGGACATGGTTCTCAAGCTTATTGGAATGATCGGCACAGCAGGCGGAACGGGATATGTAATTGAATACGCGGGTGAGGCCGTTGGAAGCCTGTCAATGGAAGCTCGGATGACCATATGCAATATGAGCATTGAAGGCGGAGCAAGGGCCGGAATGATAGCCCCGGATGACACAACATTTGAATATATAGCGGCCCAGGATCGCCCGTTCGCTCCCAGGGGCGACGCATTCGACCGTGCGGTTAAGGCATGGAAAGTCCTGCCTTCCGACCCGGATGCCAAGTTCGATAGGACCATTACCATTGAGGCCGACAAGATCGCGCCGCAGGTGACGTGGGGAACCAGCCCGGGCATGGTGGTTGATGTGACGGGCCGGGTTCCAGAGCCGGGCGAGGTGCCGGGGTACAGCCGCAAGGATGTTGAGCAGTCGCTCGCTTACATGGGATTGACTCCGGGCACTCCCATGACGGAAATCAAGCCCGACACGGTTTTTCTCGGCAGCTGCACAAACTCGCGTATAGAGGATCTGCGCCGTGCCGCGGCAATTTTCAACGGCCGAAGGAAGGCCGACAGTGTGCGGTTGATAGTCGTTCCTGGATCCCAACAGGTACGAAGGCAGGCTGAGGCAGAAGGCCTGGACCGGATTTTCAAGGAAGCCGGGGGTGAATGGCGCTATGCGGGATGCAGCATGTGCCTTGGAATGAACCCGGATCAGCTTACTCCGGGGGAAAGGTGTGCTTCAACCTCAAACAGGAATTTCGAAGGCCGCCAGGGCAAGGGAGGGCGCACCCATCTGGTAAGCCCGGAAATGGCTGCTGCCGCTGCTATCGAGGGTCATTTCGTGGATATCAGGGAATGGGCCCGTCAACCGTCAACCATAATAAATTCTTGAGTCATGGAACCATTTCAATCACACAAAGGCATTGTGGCGACGCTTGATAGGGCAAATGTCGATACCGACCAGATCATACCAAAGCAGTTTTTGAAGTCCATCAAACGCACGGGGTTCGGGGAGAACCTGTTCTTCGACTGGAGGTACGGTGAGGATGGGAAACCGGATCCAGGATTCGAGTTGAATCAGGAACATTTCAAAGGGGCATCCATTCTGGTAACCCGCAATAATTTCGGGTGCGGGTCAAGCAGGGAACACGCTGTCTGGGCCGTGATCCAGTACGGTTTCAAGGCGGTTATAGCTCCATGGCAGGACCGTAACGGCTCCAGGGTTCCGGGCTTCGCGGATATATTTCACAATAACTCCGTGAAGAACGGGTTGCTGACCATCGAATTGTCGGAATCGGAAGTGGACGAGATATTCCGGATGGTTGACCGCTTCAAACGCATTGAAGCAACCGTAGATCTGGATGAACAGCGTGTCGTGCTGCATCTGGATGAGGAAATATCATTTCACTTCGAAATTGATCCGGTCATCAAGGACCATCTGCAGCGCGGACTGGACGACATCGCCTTGACTCTAGAGCACGAACCGGACATTACGGAATTCGAGAAGCGGCATGATACACAGATTCATGCGGAAAGCAGCTAGGTGCTTGAAGCGCGGAGCCCTCTCGATCATTCCATGAAATGACCCTTCTGTTGACGGGTCAATTTTCATACGGTCTCAACATACTGGCTGGTACTGCATGCTTAAGAATACATTCATTCATCTTCCCGGCATAGGCGAGAAAACCGAACGGCATCTTTGGAAATCGGGCATCATTACCTGGACAGACCTGTTGAACGCAGGTCGCGGCGATCTACCTCGAGGATTGGGCCTTGATCATCTAAAGTGCGATCTGGAGTTGTCCATTAAAAGTTACACTGAAGGAAGCTGGAAATATTTCGATAGCCGTATTCCCTTGAACCATAAATGGCGCGCATATCCGGATTTGGCCGACAAGGCCTTGTATCTGGATATAGAAACAACGGGTTTTGGAAATGATATAACCGTCATAGGAATATATGACGGCGTGAAAGCTCGAACTTATGTTGCGGATATAAACCTTGAACAGGCGGTTGACGACATCGAAAGATTCCCGCTTGTAATAACATTCAACGGGACCCGTTTCGACATGCCTGTTATCCGCCAGCGGTTTCCGTATAATATGTTCGAACATATTCATATCGACCTTATGTATCCGTTGCGAAAATTGGGGTACAGGGGAGGGCTTAAACGCATCGAGGAGAGGACCGGTCTTTGCCGAAGCGGCGGGACAGCAGGTCTTACCGGCTGGGATGCAGTGAGACTATGGAGGGAATACCGGGGCGGAAGAAAGGACTCTCTTGACCGACTGTTGCGTTATAATGAAGAGGATATCATGAACCTCAAACCGCTTATGGAAAGAACCTGCAGGGAGTCAATTGCAGGCATGGATGTGTATCCGGCGGTTTCCCCGTATCGTTTTGGGAATTCTCCAGGTATATGACAGAAACAAACATCCTGTAATCAGGCCGCCTTTACGTTGAAAGTCGGTTTTCGGCTGACCCTTGATTGACAGCGAAAATGCCTTATCCTATGGTCCGCTCCCTCGAATAGAGATGACAACATGACAAACAACACACTTATTAATGAAATAAACCGGCGCCGTACATTTGCGATCATATCTCATCCGGACGCAGGCAAGACCACTCTTACGGAGAAGCTGCTCTTGTATGGGGGCGCGATCCGGTTGGCGGGATCCGTGCGTGCCCGCAGAAATCAGCCTGCCACCACATCCGACTGGATGGAACTGGAAAAAGAACGGGGTATTTCCGTGTCTTCCACTTTACTGCAGTTTGATTACGATGAATGCGTAATCAATCTGCTGGACACACCCGGTCACAAGGATTTCAGTGAAGACACATACCGTGTCCTTACCGCGGTTGACAGCGTTATAATGGTTATTGATGCCGCAAAGGGAATAGAAGACAGAACCAGGAAGTTGTTTGAAATATGCCGCCTTCGGGGTATTCCCATTTTTACATTCATAAACAAACTTGACCGTCCGGCAAAGGAACCTCTCGAGCTCCTGGATGAACTTGAAAAGGTGCTTGGAATAGGAGCGTTTCCGGTTACATGGCCGCTGGGCAGCGGAAATGATTTCAGGGGGGTATATGACAGGCTTAAGAAGAGTCTGCATCTGTTTGAAAGGACACCTCATGGCGCCTATCGCGCGCCCACACGAGTCAGCGGAGCCGATGATTCGTGTATAAGGGAAAATGTTCCTTCCGACATTTACGAGCCATGGCTTGAGGAACTCGAGATGCTGGCCGGAGCAGGGGAGGAGTGGAATGAAGATAGCATAATGAGCGGCATGATTACTCCGGTGTTCTTCGGAAGCGCGATAACCAATTTTGGAGTCCAGCTTCTGCTGGATTATTTTGTCGAACACGGAGCGGCGCCTCAGGCGAGGGAATCTATCGGGGGGACAATCCCTCCGTCACATCCGGATTTTTCCGGTTTTGTTTTCAAGGTTCAGGCAAATATGAATCCTAAGCACAGGGACAGGCTTACGTTCATACGTGTCTGCTCGGGCGTTTTCGAGAAGGACATGACAGTCAGGGATCCGGGGTCCGGCAAGCCTGTAAGGCTCGCCTATACCCAGAAACTGTTCGGGCAGGAACGTGAATCGGTTGAAAGGGCGTATCCCGGAGATATAGTCGGCCTGGTCATGCATAAGGCGTTCCGTGTCGGAGATACCGTTACCACGAATCCCGATATAAAATACGATGAAATTCCGCGGTTTCCCCCGGAGGCATTCGCGTTTATCAGAAATAAGGGCACTTCCAAATACAAGCAATTCCGAGCAGGCTTGGACCAGTTGCTTGAGGAGGGCATAATTCAGGCTTTTACCCTGCTGGAAAGCGGTTCGGCCATACCCCTGTTGGGAGCGGTCGGGCAGCTGCAGTTTGAGGTTGTGCTCTACAGACTGGAAAATGAATATGGGGCCGACCCTGTTCTGGAACCGGCGCCGTACACGCAGATAAGATGGTTTGATCCAGCTGTTGACTCAAAGAATTTCGACGGAGAATATCTTGGGGACGGGGTCAAGCTTGCACGTGATATGGATGATCATCTTGTTGTCCTGTTCCCTGACGCTTGGAAAGCCGATTACTTCGCGCGCAAATATCCCGACACCAGATTTCACAAGGTATCTCCGAACGATATCAGGGCCGGCGCGCTCGGGCTGGGATGACACAACATGGTTTCTGCCGACACGTCAATGTCCCGGGCCTGGCCGTGTTTCCTGAGTTCCTAGCGCCCACGGAATCGAATCATAACTTTTTGATTTGCAGCGGAGCGATTGCGTTATTGGGTCTCTCATGGATATGATTGCAGCCAGTTCGTATACAGGGATGAGCGGATGTATCGACTGCGGGGGTGTCTGAAGGTGGGAAAATCGGGTCGGATAAGGGTATCCGTTTAAGTGTTGCGCGTAAGTGTATCCGGTTAAGTGTATGAAGAGACGAATGGGATTATGACGGGACCTTTCGGGGTATGAGAAGCTAGTGGTTCATCGATCCGAACATCGCGCAGCGGCCATGCTTACTGCGCTTTCAAAAGCGGTAACCCGTCAATAACACCCTTACTCGAATACCCTTACTCGTCCACACTTAACCGACTCCGCTTGCGCCGTCTTGTCCGTCATCGCTTTAGCGACTGCATAAGCCCGATCGACTGAATAGGTGTCCATTTCGGTTCTCAGGGGATGACACGACATGGTTTCTGCCGACACGTCAATGCCCCTGGCAGGATAAATCCCCTGGTTTGGTTGTGTTCTGCATCATAGATGCCTGTTGGAGTGAATACCGTAATATTCCTGAATGTAACCTTGTAAATACGAAATATCTGATGCATATTAGCGGCAATATGAATGAGCCAAAGAAAAAGATTATTATAAAGAAGAAAACTGATACGGATAAACCTGAAGATAAGGAATCTGCCGGAAAGGATTCCGTATCTGACACTCCTACTGAAGACATAAAGAAAACCCTGGGATCCGAATCAGCGCCCGAAAAGGAGACACAGGACAGGAAGGGCGGCGATCAGAAGCCGGAAGGCTCGGAAAAATCTCAGGAAACCCAGCATGAAGGGGCTG
>SLRP01000138.1 GCA_007130845.1 Kiritimatiellia bacterium
AACTATGGAGCCGAACATTATCGTCAAGCCGGTGCTGATAAAGGCCCAGCCGTCGCGATTTATCTTTATGAAGATATATACGGATAGATAGCTGCATATCGCTAGCAGGGGAAGTGTTCCAGGGATTACACCCATTCTATCGTGCAAATCCGTTTCAAATATTCCGAAACCCGCGAAAACCGAGAAAGCCATGATAATTGGAAGCCATATGAATCTGGCTATGCGTCCCGCCCGTCGACGGACATCTCCTGATGTACGCAGTCCCAGGAATACAGCTCCGTGAAGCGTGAAAACACTCAGTGAAACCAAGCCTCCGAGAATAGCGTAGGGATTGAGCAGGTCAAGAAATCCGCCGGCATAGTTCATGTCTCCGCCTATAGGAACGCCTCTTACAATGTTGGCGAACGCGACACCCCATAGAAACGCAGGCACTATGCTTCCCCAGAAGATGAATTGATCGCAGGTTTTCCGCCAGGTTGATCCTGGGAGCTTGCTTCGGAATTCGAAGCCGGCTGCCCGGATGATCAAGGCAAGCAGGATTATGAGCAATGGGAGATAGAATCCGCTGAAAAGTGTGGCGTACCAGTGCGGAAACGCTGCGAACATGGCGCCTCCTGCCGTTATCAGCCATACCTCATTGGCATCCCAGAAAGGGCCGATGGTGTTGATGACGACGCGCCGGTCAACATCATCCTTTCCTACAATCGGCAGGAGAATCCCCACACCGAAATCAAAGCCTTCAAGAAAGAAATAGCCCGTAAACAGAATTGCGATCAATATGAACCATATGGTGTTAAGATCCATGGCTATCCTCTCTAGTATAAATGCGCTTTCTCCAACTCGTCTGAATTATCAGGTGCGGGCCGTGCGAAGCGGTATACAAGATAAAAAGCCAGTCCGGCCAGCGCCCCGTATAAGACGGTGAAACTGATCATGGAAATCCAGACAGTAGCGGAACCGATGATTGATGAAACGCCCTCCTCCGTAAGCATAAGGCCGTAAACTATCCAGGGCTGACGGCCCATTTCGGCTACAATCCACCCGGCCGTGTTTGCTAGGAACGGCAGAAAAAGAACGGCCATGCATGTCTTGAGATAGAGCCTGTGATCGTGAAGCCTTTCCCTCCACCACATCCACAGTCCCCACAGACTTGTACCTATGAAGCACATGCCCAGCAGCACCATCAACCGGAAGCTCCAGTATATGACTGCTACAGGCGGCGCATAGTTTCCAGGTCCGTGTCTTTCCTCGTATTCCTCCTGGAGATCGCGAATGCCCCGGACTTCACCGGTTAAATTATTGTGCGCCATAACGCTCAACAGATATGGGATACGCAATTCCCGCCGGCTCATCTGGTTTTCCTGGTCGATCCACGCAACCACTGACCAGCTCGCAGGTTCCTCGGTCTCCCATAGCGCCTCCATTGCGGCCAGTTTCATGGGTTGCGTCTTTACGGTTTCCTGGGCTTGAGAATGCCCGGTGGTGGCTGTTGCAAGGCTTGCAACAGCCGTGAAGACCAGGGCGATGCGCATGGACTTCATGAACATATCGCGACGGTGGTTGTGCAGCAGATTCCAAGCGCTGATTCCTATTACGAAAAGTCCTCCCGTAACGAATCCGGCTATAATAGTGTGGGGAATCTGCACAAGCGCCCTTTCGTTGAGCAGTATTGCTACAAAGTCAGCGAGCTCCGCTCTATCGTTGCGCATGACATAGCCGACAGGAACCTGCATCCATGCGTTGGCTATCAGAATCCAGACAGCAGACAGGTTTGAAGCTATGGCAACCATCCAGATGCAGGCCAGATGCACCGGCTTGGACAGCCTGTCCCATCCGAACAGCCATAGACCTATGAAGGTGGATTCGATGAAAAACGCCATCAACGCCTCTATGGCCAGGGGAATTCCGAAGATGTCACCGACAAAACGCGAATACTCCGACCAGTTCATTCCGAATTGGAATTCCTGAACGATCCCGGTTACAACGCCCAGAGTGAAAAGGACTATGAAGAGCTTGCCCCAGAACAGGGTCATCTTCTTATAAGTTTCATTACCTGTCCGGTAATAGAATGTCTGCATGACTGCTACAAGCACCGATAGGCCCAAGGTCAGGGGAACGAATATGAACTGGTACACCGTGGTGATCCCGAATTGCCATCTCGCCAGCAGCAAGGCATCCATGTACCTTTTCCCCTCCGGTTAGAAGTCATCTGGAGACATGTGAACGATGAATCATGAACGGATCAGCGTATTGGTACAATCGGGGTTTCCCTGAAAATAGGGCTGTTTGTCGGTCCGGGGTATATCATATCCAGGCTTGTTATCGCGTCAGCATGCGCTCGGGCCGGAAAAATGATGCCAGTTATTACAAGATAAAAAGACTTGAATCGGGGTATATCCTGTATTATGAAATATAAATTCGTAATAAACAGGCGGTGTGTTTATGTGCTGTCCGAAAACAAAACGTATGGGAAGATTCGTTATGCGTAGAACAACAGGGATATTGTGTGCGGCCGTGTGGATCGGCGGGATAATGGCTGTTTCCGGGCATCATGCCCTGGAATTCATAGATACGGAGAGCTATACCACGCCACGCAAAGGAGAAAGCGTGGTTTATCTAAGGTATGATTACATGACGGAAGACAAGCGCGATTCCAGCCTTGACCGATGGGAATGGACTCCCGGATACGTATACGGCTTGACGGATCGATTGATGATTGATGTGCATACGCATTATGCGTTTTTCGGGGCAGGGCACCTGGTGGAAGAGGAAAGGGAGAAACTGGGTGACCGCGATCCCTCGCCCTTCTTTGAGGCTGTCGCAGCATCGCTTCAGTACAGGGTGCTTGAAGGAAGGTTGCTGGACGTGGCGGCGGCGGGCAGAGTTGAAGTGCCTTTCAGACGGGCCAGCAGCATGCTTGATGCTGAAGAAGTTTACGAAGGTGTGCTTATATTGCACAGGGAGTTCGCCCATCATCGCCAGATTACTTTGAACCTGATATATGGTGTAGAAGGGTCCGATGATCATTATGAGTTTGCACTGGGAATGAAGACTCCGATCTCCGCTGATCCCCATGGTATTGCAGCCGGTATGGAATTTCTGGGTGAAATTGATGATATTGAGGATTCATGGTCTGTTATTCCAGGAGTATATATTCCGATCAGCGGGCCCGATACATTGTTGAAAGCCGGCGCGGAAATCGGCAAGAATGCCGAGTCAACAAAGATAAGCATGACTTTGATGCATCTGTTTTGAGGTTGTCATGACGCGTATATATTCATTTCTAACCTGCTTATTGCTGGGGTGCTCGACCGCTCCGGCACATGAATTCTGGGTAGATGCCGAGTCATACCCGTTGCGTGCAGGTGAAGTTGCCGGCATTGTGTTGGGAAGTGGTCACTATTTTCCTGAAAGCAACCGTGCGCCCGATTCACGTGTGATTCATCGTATGGCCGTTGAGGTTCCGGACGGGGACTGGATCGAATTGGAGCCGGGAGATGATAACGGCTATGCAATACCGTTCGATGAACCCGGTACTTACCGGGCGTACCTTGTTCTCCAGCCGCGCGGAAGCCCCATCCCGGTATATATGGCTCAAGCGGTGTTGCCTGTTGAAGAGTCCGCAATTGAATGGCCTGAACCGATTGGCGAGGGTTTGGAGGTAGTCGCAAGAAAGTCCGCCGAGTCCGGGCTATTGATAAGTGTGCTGCATGAAGGAGAGCCTGTTAGGTCTTCGGTCGTTATACAGCCTGAAGAAGGGCGCACTCAGAGGATTCGAACCGTACCTGATCAGCCTGTGCATCTCCAGACTGAAACCGGAATCCGTTACCTGATTACTGCCAGGCGGGGTCAACAGTCGGCTTCATTACTGTTCCGCCTTCCTTGACGCTGAAGTAAAGAAATGAAGAATAAGGCATTAGGGATTTTGCCGGCCGCTCTGGCATTCGTTGTTTTGTCATCAAACGCCCAAGCACATGGTGTCGTGGCGCACACCGTGGAAGGGGGCGTCGGTGTGCGTGTTGAATACGATTCCGGACATCCTGTGGCGCATGCCGAGGCTAGGATATTCGCCCCGGAAATGCCGGAGGAACCGTACCAATCCGGATTTACGGACGTTAAGGGTTTTTTCATGTTCTTTCCATCAAAACCTGGTGAATGGCGTATAGAGATTGACGACGGAATGGGGCATCGAGCAGTTAAAAGCATTTTGATGGATGAAGAATCCGTTTTACAGGATGCGGTAACAGTTCCCAGCCGCAATAGATGGAAGGAAACTGTCATGGGTTTGTTGGTGATCATCGCCCTTTTTTCAATTCTTGCCTTCTGGATGTCGCGAACCCGGATAAACGAAAAGGCCTGATGCATATCTCCGAGGGAATACTTTCTACTCCGGTGCTTGCGGGAGGAGGCGTTATCGCGGCCGCAGGAGTATATGTCGGCCTTCGCTCGTTGAATGACGAGGATATCCCGAAAACGGCGATGATGACAGCCGTATTTTTTACGGCCTCTCTGGTGCAGGTTCCCGCCGGGCCAGTAAGCATGCATCTCGTATTGAACGGACTGATGGGGCTGCTGCTGGGATGGTCGGCGTTTCCCTCCATACTCATCGCTTTGACCCTTCAGGCCGTGATATTCCGATACGGCGGATTAACGGTGCTGGGGGTGAACACGCTGATAATGGCATGCCCCGCAGTGTTGGTTCATATTCTGCTGTCACCGTTCCTCAGAATGGCGCAAAGCAGGGCGCGGGTTCTTGTTGTAGGGGCATGCGCCGGACTGCTGGGAATTGCAGGCGGCATGGCGTTTGTAGCCCTGGCATTCGTGCTTACAGGTCGATCCATGTACGGGGTAGCCGGATTATTCGTGGTTACACATATTCCTGTGTTGCTGGTGGAAGGTGTATTTACGGCCGCAATGGTTTCATTCCTATGGCGCATGAAGCCGGAACTTATTGAATCACGAAGTTATGTAACATGACCTCACTGCTCCTGTTGAAGGTCGATTCCGTTATAGGGAATATAGATCCACGTGCGCGCCTTGTCTCAGGTTTTCTGTTCAGCGTCCTTCTTGCCGTGGCCCAGAAGTGGGAAGTCATAGCAGCCGGATTTCTTTCAGCGTTCCTGTTTTGTGCCGCCGCGCGACTCCCGTGGAGCGGCTTGCGGGTTCGCCTCATAGGACTAAATGTGTTCATGCTGGCGCTTCTGTTGGTTATGCCGTGGTCGGTTCCCGGATCCGTCCTGTGGAATATCGGGAATTGGACATACACCATTGAAGGTGTTGAACTCGCGTTAATGGTTGCCGTAAAGGGTAACGCGATAGTGTTGGCCATGTCGGTATTCATAAGCACTATCGACACCGCTTCGCTGGGCCATGCACTCGAGCATCTCAGGGCGCCAAGACGGTTGGTTCACCTTTTTCTGTTTACGGTGAGATATCTAGACATACTGCATCATGAAAGCAGACGCCTGTTCCGCGCAGCCAGGGCCCGCGGGTTTGCTCCCAGAACCGATCTGCATACGTACAGGACTGTTTCCAGGCTGATTGGAACAATCATGGTGCGTAGTCTGGACAGATCCGAGCGGGTTCTGGCCGCCATGAAGGCGCGAGGATACTGCGGGCGGTTTTATCTGCTTCATCATTTTTCATTGAGGATGAGCGACGCACTGTTCATTATGACGGTTTCAGTATTCGTTGCCGTTCTGGCCTGGATGGAATGGGGATGAGCGAGGTTTTGTTCAAATTGAATGAACTGACGGTCCGATACGGAAACGAGCCTCCTGTTCTGAGGAATCTTTCCATGGATCTGGTCAAGGGGAGTCGGATTGGCCTGGTTGGCCGGAACGGATCCGGAAAATCCACCCTGTTATCCGCACTTGTAGGATTGATGGATGATTTTGATGGTGAACTTTGGGCTTTTGGGAAATGGAGGAGGGATGACTCGGATTTCGCAGAGGTTCGCCGTCGCGCAGGCCTATTGTTTGAAGATCCGGACGACCAGTTGTTCAATATAACGGTGTCGGAGGACGTGGCATTCGGGCCTTTCAATCTGGGGTGGCCCAGAGAAAGGGTGATTACGGCCGTGCGGGATACCCTGGCCCGACTTGACCTGTCCGGTTATGAAGAACGTATAACGTATCGTTTGTCAACGGGTGAAAAACGGATGGTTTCCATCGCCACTGTGCTGGCCATGGATCCGGAGGTTTTGCTGCTTGACGAACCCACGGCCGGATTGGATCACAGGCATACCCGGCTTCTGGAAGAGATATTGAAGCAATCCTCAAAGACCTTGCTGGTTGTATCACACGACCGTGATTTCCTTGCATCGGTGACTAATCAGACAATTCAACTGGAGAACGGGCAGGCGGTCTACCTCTGATCCGTAAGGATTGTCAAAGACATCAAGTCAGTTTCTCCCCTGTTGTCGCGGCGGAAAGGTTGCAGAATTTAATACCTTTGATTCGTTTGAGTTTTCTATGAAGGGTATTGATCTCATTAGGATCTCCCTTCACAACGACTATTTCCAGACAGTTGTCGTGGTCCAGGTGGAAGTGCTGGGTTGCTATAACAAGATTGTGATGTTCGTGTTGAGTTGCAGTCAATTGCGCAAGCAGGTTTCGCCGGTGATGGTCGTAAACCATGAGAATCGCCCCCGCAGTGGACTCGCCCTCTATCCATTCCCTGTGGGCAAGGCTCTCCCTGATCAGGTCCCCGATCGCCTTTGAACGGGTAGGGTAGCCGTCTTCAGCGATTCGGTCATCGAATTGCCTGACCAGATCCTTGTCCAGGGAAATGCTCAATCTAACAAGGTTGCTCATGGTATCGCTTTGTAGATATTCTATAACACCAGTGATTGAATTATACCTGTTAACTGCTTGAAGCAAGCACACTGGGTAAACTCAGCAATGGTTGATTCCTATCCCTTGTAGCTCATTCCTGCAGTATCCACGCATCCTGATTTAAGACCCAGCCTCTTCAGGATTATGGACGCGGGGCAAAATCCTGTAAGCGCTGACTGAATAAGATTTACCCCTACGAAGACCGCCAGCAACAGCCACCACTCGTTTACCCATACACCTAGCGCCAGGCTTGAGAGAACAATCGATCCAGCCAGAATGCGAACACCACCTTCCATGCTAATCATGTATTCTCCTCTTGTTGGCTGTGCATGTTATCAAAGGATTTGCTTTTCAAACAGGGAAAAATCAGGAAACGATCCGCCGTGCAGGTCATGCGGGATGGTGATCCGGCAAAAGCATATCAGCTGTTGCGCTTGTCGACGGTATGACATGCATGGTCTTTCCCTCCAAGCGGAACGGGGGGGCGGGAGCGGGGATCCTGCTCGTCGATCTTGAATAGTTTATGGATCTGATATCCGGCTCGAAACGGGCTCCCGAGGGTTTTCACCGCTTCTCCAATGGCATTAAGGACGTTCGGGTTGTTTCTTTGCGACCATTCAGGGTGGAGCCATACATGGTCAGCGTGCATGTCCTCACCAATCCACTCAATCCAATGAGTAATGGAATCGGGTGTCTCAACTATGATCTTTAGCTCGTCGGCCATTCGCAAGTTATCTCGAATTGGAAGGCGTCCCCATTTGGGGCTTACGGTAATCCAATTGAATTCGCCTTGTATGGGGAATGCCCCGCTGGTTTCAATATGCCGCCGTATCCCGTTACGGCGGAGCGCGCTGGTGAGCGGGCCGAGATCGTGTATGGCTGGTTCCCCTCCGGTGATGACCGCAAAATCAGCTTTTGTTGAAACCGCCTCGTCGGCCAGTTGTTCAGGGAGCATACGGGCTATGTCTGTCGGCGTAAAATCAGGATGCCACGTTCCGGCTGAATCGCACCATGGACAATGTACAGGGCATCCGTAAAGCCGGATGAAAAAGGCTGCTCGCCCCATATGCACACCCTCTCCCTGCCATGAAAAAAATCTCTCATGCACCTGAAGGGGGCGATGATTGTTTGATTGTATATTCATCGTCTCATTGTTGTTATGATGGTCCCGCACCAGCTTGTTCAGGGAAAAGGGATGCCGAGTTCCTGCTGTCCTCCAGAACCTCCACGCCTGTCAAGAACACGCGCCCTCCGGTTCGCTCGCGAACCATGGGATCGAACAGTTCGAACAGGTGCCTGCATAGACCCTCGCTGGAGCAATTTGGTATAATATAGCTCTTGAAGGCTTCCGGAGCGGCGGCTGTCAATTGCTCTCTCAATGGTTCGTCTTCACTGAAAACAAAAGCATGG
>SLRP01000054.1 GCA_007130845.1 Kiritimatiellia bacterium
CAGGCTTATATTGAGGGAATTAGCCTGATGATATTTCAGGGATTAGGATATTGCAGGCGAGTTTCCATCAATCTGATAAGATCCCTTCCTCGTACATGCCCTTTATTGATTCGTGGAAATACCTGCCCTTGGATTCAGATTCAAGAAATTCGATATATACCGGTGCCGGAACCCCTGAATATCCGTATACAGCGCGTGGTTCAATGAATCGTATGGTCAGAGTATTAGTGGAATCATCGTAGCTGATAGCTTCTATGACAGTGGAATCTACATCCACAAATCCCGGCTCTTCGTCGGCATGGCCGCCGCACCCGGTCATCAACAGGGCAGAACATAATAATGCAGGCAGGGAAAACCATCGTATATTGTCCATGTCAATTTCCCTTCATGTATAATACAGCACCATACTCCAGTATATTCCTTTTTTCAAACGTCGGACTGTCTCCAGATGTAATATTCCCAAGCCATTAGAGTCTTGATGATGCGGCTTGTCGTGTGGATTTCCCGTGATGAGCATGGTTGGAACTAAATGCGCGCCCCGCCGGGCATTCTCCGTTCTGATGTTAAGACGGCTAGAGTTAATCAGCCATGCCGTTGATTTTACACCTGCCGGCGAGTGTAAGTGGATTTGTCTTCGCCTACGGCCAGGGGAGGGCAGAGTATGACGTGGCCCAGGATTGCGCGGCGCAAATCATGGCGTGATTTCAGAGGTGGTTTAGAGGCCGCTACGCTAGTTGATTCAAGCATCTTTATTGGGATTTTCTGAATCGGCATTCGCTGACTTCTCAAGTCAACCATCAGCATTTTAGGGTTGATAAGGGCATACGAAGGAGCTGTTGACTGCTTGGAATGATCTATATCCTGTACTTCCTTGTAACCTTTATCCTTCCTTCCGGGATGGGTAATCGGGGAAGGAGGAGGTGGCGGCATCGGAGGGGGTGGCGTGGTTCGGAATGACGGTTGCCTGACCTCCTGTTCCCTTGGGCCGGATTTGAAAGCTTTTTCCGCGGTTCTTCGATTTTTTCCCCATTCAGATGAATCCGTCTTGGCGGGTGCGCGTTCCGCTCGAATTTGGCGTTCCGGCGCTGTCCGGGTTTCGCGTTCCGGCGCAGTCCGCCGGCGGGTTTCGCGTGGCGGCGCCAGGAAATCATCTTCGGCGGTTTCCTCTTCCATTATTTCGCCGCCGATGCCTTCCAGAAACTCTCTTAACTGCCGGTCAATTGTCCCGCCTGTCTCGGGCTTTTCGGTTCGTTGAGAGGTTTTCCACGGGTCTGCCGGGGCGGATTCAGTCTGTCCGGCAGGTTCCTGGCTCTTCTGCTTGGCCCGGGCAACCAGTTGTGCTACGACCCAGATAAAGGCTATGATCAACCATACTACAACTTCCACGCCAAATCCCTCGTCTCTTTGAATGTTAAGGAATTCCTCCATGTCCAACTTACGGCTTCATATGCCGTTGATCCATGACTATTGCGTTTTTCATGCCTCGACATCATCAGTCCCCTGGAATGCATTCGTCCGTGCCTGCCGGCCGCGTCTCTTTTTCAGGGGCAACCTGCTCCTGTTTCTGTCCTGTCTTATTGAGAGGTGTCCTTTTCGGGTCCTTCATCCCGTGATAGAGATTCACGCATGGATGTATCGGCCAATATGTTCTGCATGCGATAGAAATCCATAACCCCCAGATTGCCGTCCCTGAAGGATTGTGAAATAGCCAGCGGGACTTCTGCCTGCGCCTCGATAACCTTGGACTGCATCTCCTGTACCCTTGCGCGCATTTCCTGTTCGTATGCGATAGCCATTGCGCGGCGGCCCTCGGCTTCGGCCTGACGCATTTTCTTGTCGGCTTCGGCGCGTTCGGTTTCCAGCAAGGCTCCAACGTTGGCCACTTCCCGGGTTCCGCTAACGCCTGCCACGCTGACATCCGCGATATCTATGGAAACTATTTCGAAGGCAGTTTGTGCGTCAAGGCCGCGTCCAAGAACGCGCTGACTGATGTGATCCGGGTTTTCCAGGACGTCCTTGTAAGTCGATGATGAACCTATGGCGCTGACTATGCCCTGGCCGACGCGGGCAATGATCGTATCTTCTGTTGCGCCTCCCACCAGCCGCTCCAGGTTGGCTCGTACGGTCACACGTGCCTTTACAAGCAGGCGTATGCCGTCCTGAGCTACGGCGTCCAGCAGAGTATTGCCCTTGTTGGGGTCCGGGCAGTCGATGACCTTCGGGTTGACGCTGGTGCGAACAGCGTCATATACGTCTCGTCCTGCCAGGTCGATTGCGGCGGCCCGCTGGAAGCTTAGGTCTATATTGGCCTTGTCCGCCGCGATAAGGGCCTGAACTACGTTTATGACATCGCCTCCTGCCAGGTAATGGGCTTCCAGCACGTTGGTGTTGAGATCCAAGCCGGCTTTAACCAGGCGTATGCGCGCATCCACCATAAGCGTGGGTTTTACCCTGCGAAGTTTCATGGCCACCAGCGTGAAAAGCGAAACACGCGCGCCTGACGTCAGGGCCCGCACCCATGTGCCTAGAAATGAGAAGAATATGCCAACAAGCACCAGCGCCGCTATTGCCAGCAGGACTATTATTACGTTGAAAACCTGATCCATTTTAATGCTCCTTGGTTGTTAGTTACCCTATATTGGCTTGATTCATTTCGACTATGAATCACGCATTGTCTTAAATGTTTCCTTGTTGATGGGCGGAGGCTCCGTTGAAGATCCAGACATTCCCAGTATAAGTCCGCCCAACCCCAGGAAGCCCGTTACTATCATAACCATATGACCTACAATAGGCAGTGATATTGCAATGTAAAGCAAAAGCAGGCCGATTGCCATGGACATGAGCACAGCCGGAAAGGATTGACGGCCGCGCCGGTTAAGCAGAATTCCCCCGATGGCCACCCCGACAATTATTTTGGAAATGTACAGGAAAACGAGGTATCCGCTTATCATTACCAGGCCGAGTGGTATTCCGATAAGGGTTATCATGGCTATGGCAGCCAGCATGGGAATCATAAAAAACGCGATGGCACCGGTCAGGCTGCATTTCCAGAAAGACCGGCGAACCTGACGGACTGCCCGTCCTGTATAGCGTGGAAAAGCGGCTGCAAACGGCGCTCCCACCAGCATGGCGGCCAGGAATAGGAACCCCCGGATCATCAATGTCCCGGTCCATGTAACATCGAACAGGCCCGGTTCCGGCTCCATCCGTATCAGTTCTCCCCCAAGTTGAACATGTCGGTCCAGTTCTATTTCACGTGGCGCAGTGTAGATAAGGTCCCCGCCTATTCTTGTTCCCGGCAGAATCACAATATCGTCCGCCCGTATCCTCACCGATCCTCCTATATCACCTCCAAGGGTGGTTTGAGCCGCCATGATACGGAGATGGCCCCCGATACTTCCTCTTGCCATGACGCTTTGTCCCATTAGCAGGGCGTCATGTCCGATACTGGCATCATTGCCTAGTTGTATCGGTCCGGTTGATGCGGCCATGATGCTTGAGTCGATCAATCCTTCGATATTCACCGGCCCCCTGGCCGCAAGCCGGGCGCTGCCATTGATATGTCCGCCGAAATCGATCCCGCGCGCAAGCGCCCATATATCCTTCCGGAAGACTCCTGAAAGGAGGGCATCGCCTCCGAGAATGAAGAAATTTTCCTCTACAATGCCTTCAGTGTGCACATTGTCGGCTACCAGCCATAGTTCCTGGGAAAGCAGTTCTCCGTGTTCAAGGACAAATGAATCAGTGTGGCTGAACCGTATACCCGCCGCCTGGCAATGCGGCGCCGTGTAAGTCAGTATTGCAAGGAGAATGACAGGCAGGAAAGGAAATCTGCGGCACATGTTAGAAATAATCCTTGTTTTCTTGATCCTCCGTTTCAGTCTGTTCCTTGTCCGGCGTGTCGATTTTTCTCGCCGTGACATGGTTGCCGGTGGCGTTGACGACCCGTACCCTTGACCCCTTGTCGATCCATTTGCCTTCGGCAACCACATCTATGCGCTCGCCGTTTATCTTTATGAGTCCGGAAGGGGTAAGCGGCGTAAGGGCAACGCCTTCCTTGCCGACATAATCCTTCAACTTCGGGGAGGTCCCCTTATAATCGCGTGTGCTGTCCGACAGTGTCAATGCCTTGCCCAATCTTGACCTTGGAACGATGAGCATCCATGCCACGATGGAAAGTGCCAGAAAAACAAGTATTAGAATCGCCGCAATTGTTCCACCCTGAGGTCCGAAGGCCACAAAGCCGGTAATTACGGCTCCGATCAGGGCAATTCCCCCCAGCAGTCCCAGAATGCCTCCTGGCACAAAGATCTCTGCACCCATGAGAAAAAGACCGGTGGCAACAAGTATGAAAAAAACCTGAGTTTCCATATAGTGTTATTCTTCCCCGTTATCCCCGGAAATTTCAACTATCAAACGGTTTCCATGTGTTTCAACGATCTTCACGCGCTTGCCCTCGTCGATATAATCGCCGCGGGTAATGACGTCAAGCTTGCGGTCGCCGAACATGGCGGAGCCGGCCGGGTACAGTGGTGTCATTGTAACCCCTTCCTCGCCCAAAAGGCTGTGAGTATCATCAGATGATGAATAACCCTCGTCACGGCGTGTGGCCTCGTCCAGCACCAGTTTGCGAAACAGCGGGGTTTTCGGCAACAGTCTCCCCATTAGACCGGCGCATACCGCTGCGCCGATAATGGCTCCGGAAAGTTTCAGTACCGGCACCTGCAGCTCGGGCAGGGTAGGTAGCCATGGGTCGCCTGGAAAACGCTCAATCATGGCATTGAGCAGGGCCCAAGCCACAAGAGCTATGCCTGTTATTCCGGCAAAGCCGAAACCGGGCAGAACCAGCACCTCAACCAGAATCAATGCCACTCCAAGTATGAATATCAGGATCTCCTCGTGCCCCGCCAAGCCTGCAATATGGTGCCCTGCGAAGTATAGAACCAGGCAGATGATTCCAATCAATCCCGGCCAACCGAAACCAGGAGACTGTATTTCTAGGTAAATGCCTAGAAAACCAATCATCATCAATAATGGCCCAATGACCTGTAAGAATCGGGCAATCCTTTCGGCCTGGGTGACTTGGAATTCATGACGGACAAGATGGTCATAGCCCAGAACCTGAATCATCTCGTCCATGTCGTCGAATGTACCTTCGGATAGAAGGGGTTTCTGATCCTCTCCGTACCGGCGCTCGGCTTCGCTGTTGGTAAGGGTCAGAAGTTGACCTTCGGGGCTTATAACCTCCCCGTCTAGAATGTATTCTACTTCAGGTCTGACCATGGCGGAAGCCATGTTTTCGTCTCGTCCTTTCCGTTGGGCAATGCCCCGGATCAACGAGTCGACATACGATGTAATTTTCTCGCGCTCTGCCTCTCCCAGCTCCTGCATGCCGCCTCCCGGACCCATCATTACAGGCATTGCGTCGCCGATCTTGGAACCGGGAGACATGTAGATATGATCCGTTGCCAATGCGATTATAGCACCTGCCGATATCGCATTATTTTCAACAAAGGTATAGGTGGGCATGTCCATCCGCGCTATCAGATCGATAATATTCTCGGTGATGTCTATGCGCCCGCCGGGGGTATCCATGGGGAAGATGACTGCGCTGGCTTCGCGCTCCTTGGCCTCGGCCAGGCCCCGCCTGAAGATATACAGGAGCGCGGGGTCAATGGGGCCGCGAATTGGCAATATATAAATCAGTCCGTCTTCGCGCCGGTCTTCCGGAGAAGGTTCATCGTCCCGTGCGCTCAACGGAATCGCAACGGATGCGATCAGCGCCATGTAAAGCATGATTCGTAGTTGTTTCATTTCCACCCCTGTTTATTGCGTGTGTTGGGGATGCGCACTTCGCTTATAAAGTAACATATCATCATTCATGTGTGCCATCCATTATGAAGGACGAAAACACATGATGCCGAAAACCAGCCAACCCGCCATAAGAACCGTCACGCCTGCAAGCACCGGCAATGCTCCAAATTGATGTATAAGGGGTAATGATGCGGCGGTAAAGAGCCCGCCGCCGACGACGGGTTCGAACATGAGCTGTTTGTATCCGAAGGCCTCCATGGCGCCTGACCGGCCTTTCGGGTCGCTCATCCGCACGAGGAGGAGTCCGATTACAGTCATGCCTATGCCCTGGCCGAAGTTGGCAAGTCCGTAAACCGCCCACTTTTCAGGAAACATCCATCGGGCAAGGACCAGATATCCGAACAGATTCCATGCTATCCCCGCGGCTGCAAGGATAATGAAGGCCCATGCATGAGTTCCGATGGCTTCAAGTGACAAAGTGGCCATTGCCGCGACTATCAATATGTCCAGGGCCGTTCCTGAGATCCGGTTGATCAAGCCTCTGTCTATCCATTCGGAAAAACCGAGGCGTTCCGCCGCTATTTGGATGATTACGCCTCCCACCATTGCAAGGGGGAAAAGCGGTATGTGCGCGAGAAGCTCCGGCCAGCCCAGCGGGATCAGGACGGAGGTTTCAAGCCTGACCATACCTTCCAGTATCAGCCAGCCGATCCCGATGGCTACTGCTATGAATCCGATGTGTATGGAGAGTGGCTCCATGGCCTGATCCCTGCCTGTTGTTTTCTTCCTGTCGAACTCACGGTTTTCGTGCTCGCAGATCGATTCCTTTTCTTCGGATGATTCAAAGGACTCCGGCCGGGGCATGTGGCCTTTCCATACGGCCCAGTTGATCAGCGCCGTTCCAATCAGCACTCCCATGACGACACCAACCGTTGCCAGTCCCAGCGCCAGATCGGCACCGTCCTCGAAGCCCAGTGAACGGAAAGTGTCGCCCAGCCCGGCAGCCGTGCCGTGTCCGCCTTCGAATCCTATTTCTATGAGGGCGCCCGACATGGGGCTGATGCCAAACACTGGAGTCAGAAGCAACACCGCCAGTGAAATGCCCACGACATACTGTCCCCAGGCTATTGTTTGACCATGTGCAACCATAGGCCCCGCCTGCTGCCAAATCTTTTGCGGTCCCGGTATGGCCTTTCCAAGGAACAACGATGCGAACACGACACTGATCAACAAAGCTGGCATGGAAGACCATATCTCCTGTATTGACTCCGGCCACAGGCCGTACTGCATGCGCTCCGTATCCTGGAAAAACCTGCCCATGACCTGTGGGCCAATCAGAAGGGCTATGGTTCCTCCTATTATCGAACTGGGCAGAAAAAGGCGCTGTAATATCGGTGTGAACCGTCGTATTACTTTCCCCAGCAGCATCAGAGCGCCAATGAGAAAAACCGCCAGAAAGAAGTCGTGTATATTCATACTCGTTCCCGCATGTAATACATTTGCCAACCGGGTGATGTTGCCTTATCTATAATGATCACGGATTTATTGAAGCATAATGGTTGAATTAATGAAACTTAAAGGAAAAGTCGCCTTGGTTACCGGTGGGGCGGTACGAATCGGCAGGGCTATCAGTGAGTCCCTGGCGGAGCATGGGGTTGATGTCTGCGTGCATTACCGCAATTCAGAGCGGGAAGCGAAAGAGCTCAAGCGAATCCTTCAAGACAAAGGAAGCCGCGTTTTTCTGCTGAAGGCCGATTTGTCGTCGGAAGCGGAATGTGATTTACTGGTACAAAAGGCGAGGGAGGCGGCAGGAGGTTTGGACATACTCGTCAACAACGCTTCCGTATTCACAAAACAAACCATTAATGAGGCCACGACTTCGGCAATTGAAAGCGAGTTCCGGACCAATCTGTACGCGCCCATGCATTTGATGCGTGCATTCGCCGGGACATGCAGCCGCGGTAAAATAGTCAACCTCCTGGACAGGCGCATAACATCATTGGATCATACCTGCGTGCCTTATCTTCTGAGCAAGAAGGCCCTCGCGGAGGTGACGAAACTTGCGGCATTGGAATGGGCGCCCGGTATAACGGTGAATGGCGTGGCTCCGGGAGCGGTTCTTCCTCCTCCGGGCAAGGGGGAAGATTACATGAAGGACTTCGCGGGATTTGTTCCGCTCGGCCGACAGGTAACACCCGGGGAGGTGGCTGACGCCGTTCTGTTTGTTTTGCGGAGTGACGCGCTTACAGGCCAGATTATATTTGTAGATGGCGGACAGCATATGAAAAGCTGACATAATCGTGTAAAGGGCTTTTAAGGGTAA
>SLRP01000053.1 GCA_007130845.1 Kiritimatiellia bacterium
AATCAGAAAAGCACGATTGATAATCATAACACTGCCATTGAGCAACATACCCTAACACCTCTTCCTGTGTACCGGGACGTTCATGTTCGTACAGGGTATGCTATGGAAAGAAAGTACCTCGTACAGGCTAATGGAACCGCATTTTTTCGAAAACGGGTGTTGACAGGCTGTTAAATATATCTATATTTCGACAAATAACGAATTATTGAAAGGAGATTGAAAGATGAAGTTGGAGGTGTTTGATCCCCCGATGTGCTGTTCGAGTGGAGTATGCGAACCCGATGTTGACCCCGCTTTGACCCAGTTTGCGGCAGACTTGGAAGGCCTGAATCGACGGGGAGTGGAGGTCTGTCGCTATAATTTGGCTCATGAGCCGATGGCATTTGCAAGGAATACGACTGTCCGCGACGAGTTGCAGGCCGATGAAGGTTGTCTGCCTTTGGTACTGCTGAATGGGAAAATAGTCAGTAAGTGCGCCTATCCATCCGGCGAGTTTCTGGCCTCTGTCATTGCCGAGGAGACCGAACATGTTTCCTGAACCAACCTTGTCATTAATGGATGTTCAGACGCGTCATTTATTCTTCACCGGGAAAGGCGGTGTCGGCAAAACCTCCTTGGCCTGCGCTGCAGCGGTTGCGCTGGCGGATGCCGGCAAAAGGGTCCTGCTGGTCAGCACTGATCCGGCATCCAATCTACAGCACGTCTTCTATACGGATATCGATGAGAAAACGCCTACCGCTATCGAGGGGGTTGAAAACCTTTACGCGTTGAACCTTGATCCGGAAGAGGCGGCCGGTACCTATCGCGATAGGGTGATCGGCCCGGTGCGTGGTGTCTTACCTGAAGCGACAGTTCGCGAAATGGAGGAACAGCTTTCAGGCGCCTGTACAACGGAGATTGCGGCCTTTGACGAATTCACTGCCTTGCTCGCGGATCCGCAAGCCACCGCAGGATTCGAGCATGTCGTGTTCGACACGGCCCCAACGGGACATACACTGCGCCTGCTGAGTCTTCCGAATGCCTGGACCGGATTTCTGGATACAAACACCAGTGGTACCTCCTGTCTGGGGCCTCTGGCGGGCTTGGAAAAACAGCGCCAGCAATACAAGGCCGCCGTGGATGCGTTGGCCGACGGCGCGGCTACGACACTGGTGCTCGTAAGCCGCCCGCAACGCTCGGCGCTTGCGGAAGCCGCGCGCACCAGCGAAGAATTGGCTGAGCTAAAGATCAGGAATCAGCGACTGGCATTGAACGGGTTGATGCCTGAACCGCGCTGCGACGATCCGCTGGCCCTGGCTCTCAGACGCCGCGATGAATCGGCACTAGCCGATATGCCTGAAGCGCTTAAAGCCCTGCCGGTCGACCGCATTCCTCTCCAACCCCATAACCTTGTCGGCGTGCCCGCCCTGCGCGCTCTTCTGATGAATATGGAATCCGCGATTGATGAGCCTGCAGAAATAACGGAGTACCTGCCGCCGATTCCAACCGGACCCCTCTATGATCTGGTGGATGAAATTGAGAAGGATGGACATGGACTGGTCATGGTGATGGGAAAAGGCGGGGTGGGCAAGACCACGCTTGCCGCCGCAATTGCGGTAGAATTGGCCGGACGAGGAAATGAGGTTAACCTGACGACTACGGATCCGGCGGCTCACCTGGATTCAACCGTTCACGGAGAAGTGGATATGCTGAAGATTAGTCGTATCGATCCGCAGGTGGAAACTGAACGGTACCGATCACACATAATGGAAACTAAAGGCAAGGACCTGGATTCCAAAGGCCGAGCGATGCTTGAAGAGGATCTGCGTTCACCCTGTACAGAGGAGATCGCGGTATTCAAGGCATTCTCAAAGGCGATACGGGAAGGCGGACGCAAGTTTGTGGTTATGGATACCGCCCCCACCGGCCACACCCTGCTGCTGCTCGACGCCACCGGCGCCTACCACCGCGACATCGTCCGCCATGTGAAGGAAGGGACACGGTTCGCAACCCCCATGATGCAGTTGCAGGATCCTGCCCAGACCAAGATGTTGCTCGTGACGTTGCCAGAAACCACACCGGTACTTGAGGCGGCGGCCCTGCAGGAAGATCTTCGACGCGCCGGGATCGAACCATGGGCATGGATAATCAACGCGTCTCTTGCGGCTTCCGGACCGACGGATCCGCTGCTGGCGGCGCGGGCACTTTCGGAACTGGAACAGATCGGGAAGGTACAGCGAGAGATGGCGCATCGGACCGCCTTGGTCCCTTGGGCGGTCGAGGAACCGACCGGATCCGAAAACCTGCGTCAACTGCTGTTTTTTGCCAATAATACAATCAGGCAGGAGGTCCACACATGACGATACGTGTACGAAACTATTCCGGCCAAGCCTGGCGAAAAAGCCCGTGTTTACGAGATCAGCCAGATATGAATGATGCCACCTTGACAAAGCACCGCCGAAACCGGCGAACCTGTTCGCCGCGTTATTACGGGTGGATATGGAATTCTAAAAAACTGCCGACGGAAACGCGGCTCCGGTATACCGATCGCGCCCCCCGCTGTTGCAGCTGAAGTAGAACCATTACAGGGACACAAAAAGAAAAAGGAGCGAATAAGACATGACGTGTGCAGCCCCTGAAGCAGGCCGGGAAAAGAAACTGAATGTATTCGAGCGTTATTTGACCCTTTGGGTTGCGCTCTGCATTGCAGGCGGCATCATCCTGGGCAAGGTCGCGCCGGGCGTGGCCGAATACCTCGACGGCATAGCCATCTATGTGGACGACGCACCTGTTGTGTCGATTCCGATTGCCATCGCGCTGTTTTTCATGATGTATCCCATCATGGTCAAGATCGACTTCTCCGAAGTCGTAAAGGCCGGGAAAACGCCAAAACCTGTCATGCTTACGCTGTTCATGAATTGGTGTATCAAGCCGTTCACCATGTTTGCCATAGCGTGGTTCTTTCTAGGTTATGTGTTCCGCGACTTATTGCCGGGCATGGATGTACTGAAGGACGGTACCGAAGTGGAATTATGGCGTTCCTATATTTCCGGCGCGATTCTGCTGGGGATTGCCCCCTGCACGGCCATGGTTCTGATGTGGGGTTATCTTTCCAGAGGAAACCAGGGGTTGACCCTGGTAATGGTGGCGATCAATTCGCTGACCATGCTGGTGCTCTACGGGCTGCTCGGCGGGTGGCTCCTCGGCGTAAACGAGATGCCGGTGCCATGGGAGGCGCTGTTGTTGTCGATAGGCATCTATGTGGCCCTGCCTCTGGTGGCCGGTTATTATTCTCGCAAGTGGATTATCAAGGCGAAGGGCATTGTATGGTTCACGGAAAAGTTTCTGCATGTGCTCACTCCGGTTTCGATCATAGCACTGCTGGGCACACTGGTCCTGCTGTTCAGCTTCAAGGGGGATGTAATTGTATCCAACCCGCTGACGATCCTGTGGATAGCAATCCCGCTCGCGATCCAAACCTTTTTGATCTTCGGGATTACCTATGGGCTGGCGAAGCTGCTCAAATTTAACTACGAGGATGCAGCCCCTTCGGCCATGATCGGGGCTTCGAACCATTTCGAGGTCGCCATCGCCACGGCCACCATGCTCTACGGCCTGTCCAGCGGAGCTGCCCTGGCAACCGTCGTCGGAGTGCTGATAGAAGTACCCATCATGCTCTGGCTGGTGAGAATCTGCATACGGACAAAGGGCTGGTTCCGCACCTGACCCGGTCAATACAAGACGAATTCAGCCATAGTATATGGTATATTGTATGATGAATCCGAAATCGATTATCACGTGCCCAGAGTGCGGTCAACGGAGCGAGGAAATAATGCCTGTGGATGCCTGTCAATTTTTCTACGAATGCAAAGGATGCGCCGCTCTGTTGAAACCCTACCCTGGCGACTGCTGCGTCTTCTGCTCCTACGGGTCGATTCCCTGCCCGCCGGTTCAGAAAAAGGCAAATGGCAAAAGCGGTTGATCACAGGACGATTTTCTGAATGCTGTCATATTAATGCCATTAGTGATCTTAGGGCGTGCAGGGACGCGAACTGAACAATAAGCAAGAAAGGGCTTAACACATCATGACGGAAAATCTGAAAAAAGTCCTGTTCCTATGCACAGGGAACTCGTGCCGCAGCCAGATGGCTGAAGGCTGGGCGCGGGAACTGAAGAGCGACGTGATAGAACCTTATTCGGCCGGGATCGAGGCACATGGGCTTAACCCGCTTGCTGTACGTGTCATGGCAGAATCCGGTATAGACATAAGCGGACAAAGATCGAAAACCGTGGAAGAGATCAAGGACGTGCCGTTAGACTTGGTTGTGACTGTCTGCGGACATGCTAACGAGACGTGTCCCATGTGGTTGACCGGCAAGGCCAATGTGATTCACATCGGATTCGACGATCCGCCCGCTCTAGCCAGGAATGCCAAGACGGAAGAAGAGGCACTACAGCATTACCGCCGTGTGCGGGATGAAATCCGGTCATTTATCGAAAAACTCCCCTCCATTCCGGATGACGGATCTGCATGATATCCTTAAGGACTCTATTTCCTGGACGGCCGAATCCAATCACTGAAGAGGGTTTATCCTCAAAAATTGCCGCGTTAGTTCAGTGATTAGCCGGAATTCAGGATATATTGTTTTTCGGAGTCAACACAGCGGCGCATCTTCTCTACGCTTGGAAGTCGGCCGGTAAACCATATTTTATAGTTTATGACGTACCCCAACCTCCTGTTGAGGCAAGTATGCCAATGTGTAAACCATGTGCCCGGAATACGTTCCCTAAGCGGCGCAGCCAGACGTAGCCAGGAGCACCGCTCTGCGGGACGAAGGCGGAGTCTGGCGGAGGGGGAGGGATTCGAACCCCCGGTGCGCTCATCACGCACTCACGATTTCGAGTCGTGCGCATTCGTCCACTCTGCCACCCCTCCGCTGTTTCAAGAATTATTCATTACTGCGCATTCAGAGCAAATCACTACGCGGATGTGCAACTCTCCCCTAATATTGGCCAGTATTCCCCGTCTGTCCATGATTTAAAATCCAGGGGATAAATGTTATAGGGATGACTACCAGGAGTTAATGCGCTATTATAATGGCACAGGGGAAAAGATGAACATGAACGGATCTTTCTGTGGAAGATTGCGAATGTGGATTGGCATTGTTTCGGTGCTGATCGTGACCGTTGCCATGGCCGCCATGGCAGATACGGTGCGTCTCGTCAACGGCTCAGTAGTGGAAGGCGAAGTAACGGATGTTAATAACAACGGCTTGATTGTCCGCACACCCGAAGGCGATGTCACCTTGGCATGGGAAACCCTGTCGCCCGGAACACGTTTCAGATACCAGCCTGAATACCGGGCAAACTACGGGGCAATCCTTGAAGGATTACCCCCGGCCGCACGCACTAATCGTCCGGTAGATGAGCTCTTGCGCGAGCTGGAATGAGTTTTACAACGGCCGGAAAGCGTTCGATCTTTTACTTCCATACACTGGAAGCCTCAATAATGCTGTCAAAACCGATTGCAACTGCCATTAATTCATACGAATCACAAAGCAAATGCGACCGGGATTCATCAAGCAGTGCTGGTTCATAGCCCAAGTACTCCTAAGAAACGACTATGAGGATCTTCTCTGCCTGACGGCTTCATAAAGCAGGATGGTCGCAGCGGCGGCGACATTGAGAGAGTCGCACTGACCCAGCATGGGAATACGCACCAGGTGATCCGCACTATTCATCCAGTGATCGCTCAGGCCGTACTGTTCCGCGCCAACGAGTATGGCAGTTCCCCCGGTATAATCGGCTTCTGTATAATCGCGTTCGGAATGCGGGGTTGCCGCAACTACCTGAATACCGTTCTCGACAAGCCATTTAACCGCTTCCTCAGATGCAGCGTCGACAACCGGCATGGCAAATAGAGCGCCTATGCTGGCACGGACGGTGTTTGGATTGTTTATGTCCGTGCACCTGTCGCAAACAATTACGGCATCAACTCCGGCGGCATCGGCGGAACGCAGAATGGTGCCCAGGTTGCCCGGCTTTTCTATGTGCTCGGCAATCAACAGCAATGGATTATTTCCAAAACGCAGATCCTGAAGTTTCAAACTGATCTGATCCGCAATAGCAAGGAGGCCTTCCGGCCGGTCCCGATATGCCATCTTGAGGAATACATCCGAATCACACTCAAAAACCACTGTTCCGGATGCCCGGCATTGTTCTATCAATTCCGGTTCGTTTTCTCCCTGAAACATGGCTGGACAATAATAAAGCTCATGGGGTATATGCCCGTTGTCCACTGCCCGTTTCAACTCGCGATAACCTTCTATGAGGAGAACCCCGGTTTCATCACGGTGTGAACGCCTCCTGAGTTTTACCGCGTTCTTGACCCGAGGGTTCTGCAGGCTGGTGATCCTGGCATGCTTATTCATCGCCGTTTTCAGCTCTGACCACTGCGTATGCGATGAACAACCATGGCATTCCCGATCTTGTCCGCCTTAGAGCGGCCATCAATGCTTTCTATGATGGCAAGGGCAAACTCGAAGCAGGTTCCAGCGCCCTGGCTGGTAATGATATTGCCGTCCACTACCACGGGTTCATCCACCCGTTCGACAGGTCTTATTTCTTCCGTTACGGAGGGATGGCATGTCACCCGCTTGCCATCCAGGACGCCGGCTTCTTTCAACACCAACGGTCCGGCGCATACCGAGGCGAGCAGTTTCCCCCTGGAATGAAATTCACGTACCGCATTCAGCACATCCTGATTGGCCCGCAGGTTATCCGCCCCGCCCTTTCCTCCGGGTATCGCAATGACGTCGAAAGACCCCGCATCCACGTCCTCCCATAAGGCATCCGGCTCAATCTTCACCCCCCGAGAAGCCGTTACGACTCCTTTCTTGAATCCTGCGGAAGTGACATCCCATTCCGCGCGGCGAAGTGTATCAATTATAATTACCGCCTCCATTTCCTCCACGCCGTCCGCCATCGGCACCAGTACCCTTGTCATATTCAGCACTCTCCTTTCCCGGATCAGGTTAGGGCTCGTTGCCGGCCGATTCAAGCCATTGGTCCAGTTTTTTGGATACCCCGTCCCGGACATGGCGCGGCAACGGCGTATCAACCGTATCCCGCAACACATGCAGAAGGTCATGCACACTGCAGATTGCCACGCCTGAAAGACCGGTCGGGCCTCCAGCCAGGGTTCCAGACACAAAACAGAGCACCGGATGAACATCCACATCAAGACCGCTTTCATCTTTCAAACGGTTGCGCAGCTCCAATGCCGAATTGGCCGCTTGTTCAAGCGGCGGCCTATCCGGTTCCTTGCCGTTATATAGAACGCGTCCGTCCTGTATAGTGATCCGGCCGTTCCAGTTTTTTGTTTCAACCAGAAATATTCCGCTTGGTCCTACGACTATATGATCGTAATCACCCGGATCGCGGAAAAGTCCGCGCGTACCCGGTGTCAACCCGTGATAGACATGGTAATCGGACGGAAGAAAAGCAAGCAGCCTGGCTACGGATTCCTCCCCGCGTGCGCCCTTCATGAAATCGTTCAGCCTGGCACGGCTTCGCGTAAGGGTATAAGCGAACAGTCCGGCGAGCATAAGGAATAGAAAACCAACAGCGGTGGGATGCATGGGCGGTTGATCCCATGCGGCACGGATCAGATAACCGCATGCGGCAAATATGAGAAACATCGGCCATACTACCCGCAAAAGCCCGATTATTCTGGGGGTTTCACCCGGACTTCCCGACACCTTGGCATACCGACCGGGTATATCGTTGTCATGCTGGTTCATGAGTTAAAGGTCATGAAATACGCCGGTCAATGCGGTTTATCATCCTGCGAAGCCGGTCATCCTCGCGCGCGGCTCTCAACAGCTTTCGGACCTGTACGCTGACGGCGGCGCCCGAACCTACTCCTATGGCTTCGGCAATCTCCTCCTGGGTCATACGGGAATGACGTTGAAGCATGTACGATGCCATGGGACGCAGGAATGATCCTTTGCGCTGGCGCTGTAACTCGCCTACAGGGACGTCAAATTCACGGCATACGGTCTCAATGACACGCTTTCTTGAAACGACCGGACCCCGTTTACCAAACACGGCTACCCCCGGCGGAGCCTTCCCTCTGGCAAG
>SLRP01000183.1 GCA_007130845.1 Kiritimatiellia bacterium
TAATGAATACCTATGAAAGGGACCACCATGCGCTGTAATGCCTTGATTGTTTTGTTGTTGATGCCTGTGTTCATATTCTCTGTCGGCTGCAGCCGTACAGCGGAGATGCAGGATCGGCGTGATGAGCGTGACTCGTACATTCAGCGCGGAGATGCGCGAGAGAGGGTTGGGGATATTGAAGGTGCCATTGAGTATTACCACAAGGCATTGGAAAGACGGCCAAATCTGGCTTTGGCCCATCTCAAACTTGCATTGGAATATGATTCACCGGAAAAAGGGGAGTATTTGCGGGCAATACATCATTATCACAGGTACCTGGAATTGAGACCCCATGCGGGCAAGAGAGAGATGATCGAGAAAATGATTCAGGATGCGCATCTTTCATATCTGGCTTCCATTCCAAGGCCTCCCGCAGGTGCAATTGAACGAATTGCAATGCTTGAGAAGGAAAAAGCCAACCTTAAACAGAGGTTGGAACGGCTGGAATCCGAAAGAATGGATGCGCCGGATGGAGCAGCATCGGACAGGCGCCGGAACGGATCAGATCGGGGGAGTGCGGTGTCGGCGATGCCGTCGGCATCTCCGCGTGATGAGGTTGAAACCTACATGATCAGGCCCGGAGACAGTCTTTCCTCAATTGCCGCGAGAAAATACAACGATCCTCAGCAATGGCGAAGGATATATGATGCAAACCGTGAAACACTGCCCAGCCCCGACAGCGTGAGGGTAGGTCAGACATTGATTATTCCCAGAGATCAATAAGCTTCATTTCATAAATGCAGTGACAATAAAGATGAACGCGCTGACTCAAAAGAGCTTGCGCATATCAAGGAGAAGTAGAAATGCCCAATACGGATTTTTTTGATGACGACCTGGTAAAACAACGGCCCTCCGCGAAACGCATAAAAATGGGCCCTGGAGACAATCCCGAGCAGGCAGGCGCATCTGAGGAAGGCCCATCAAGAGGTGTCTCGGATTTTAATCTTACACGGATGGCCCATCACAGGGAGCAGGTGGAGGAGAATGCGGCCAACACGGCGCAAGAGCTTGAGCGCCTGCGCCAGCGTCAGGAAAACCTGGAGAAGGAACGAAAGGCCCTTGAGGACCTCAGAAAAAAGCAGGCCGATTACGAACGGGGCAAACAGGAGATGATTGAGAGGCTCCACCACAGCCTGACAAGTCTGGAACGAGAGGAGCTCAAGGCGGAACAGCTGCTGGAGGTGCTGGGAGCGACACGCAAGCGCTTCAGAACATGGCTTTCATCCATTGAGGAGATCGACGAGGAAAACTGGCCGGAAGAATCATTCCGTGATGAGTTGTACAAGGCGCTGGCTTTGGTAGACGACACACGCGTAGAATACAACAAGGCAATCTCGAAGATAGAAGGCCTCATGAGCGAAGAGGGAAAACAGCCGTCGATAAGCCAGCCGGTAATCTTTGACGAAACGCACTCTGGCAGTGAACAGGAGAAGACCTTCCTGTATTGGCTGAAGGCTGGAACGGCGGCGAGCCTGCCCATCATCATAACTCTCATTATTCTGGCAATTGCGAACTATATGCACAGCATGGGATGGCTGTAACAATCTGTTGAATTATTGCGCTATTGATCATGAAAACTTCAAGCAGAAGGAATTCGGTTCTGGAACGCCGCCTGCGTGAATTGGAAGAGGAATCCAAGCATATACGCAGCAAGTACAAGCTGTTGAACAAAAGCATGAAACGCGCAGGGTCGGGTTCTGAAAAACTGAACCAGGCGCCTCATAGGCCCACTGCTGTCCAGCGGCCCGGGGGGTCGTTATACTCAAACGAAAACTCGCCTTTACGGGATAACGCAATGCATCCCGGACAAGGCGGTCTGCCCGGAATTGATAATGGCTGCGGCGGTGATAATGCAACTGGCTCGAGAAACCCCGTGCATTCCGATGAGCGTTTCGCTCATTACTTCGCTACCGGCGGATTCAAGCCGCTGACCCCTATAAGCCAGGGCCGTGCCATTCAACGCAACAAGGCCATATTCATGGTTGTCATTGTTGTTTTCCTTGGCTATGTGATCTACTATGCGCTCATCAGATAAGTGCGGAATATCCCGCCTGGAGTTTCGCAGCTCGTGGGGCTCAATTTTGGTGTACGCTCATTCCGGAAGGATTGTGTCGTGCAAACTGCCCCGGCTTGATACAGCGCCTGCGCATCCCTTTGAATTAAATGGGATGGGCTATCGTTTTTTCAGCGATGAGGACAGGGGTGTCCTTGAACTCGCCGAATGCTTCCTGAGCGGCTATTTCACGGGAACAAACGATCCAATTCCAGCACTTGGAAAGCCCTCCGGGTCCATTTTCCGCAGGAACGTAAGGAGAGTGCTTGAGGGTATACCGGAGGGTGAGTTAATTACCTATGGCGACCTTGCCAGGATGGCTGGCAGCCCGGGAGCCGCGCGAGCTGCCGGCAGTGCTTGTGCGGCTAATGAACTGCCCGTCTTCGTTCCTTGCCATCGCGTTGTCGCGTCCGACGGGCGTCTGGGGGGATTTTCCTGCGGATTGGCATGGAAACAGTACATGATAAACTTGGAGAGGAAATTCTGAGCAATCGATCGTCTTTCGAGCCTTGCGTCATGATTGTTGATTGTTTATATACAGATCGAATTGATAATGGAAACAGGAACTAGACAAAATACGGAACACATAGACGTATCCTATGTTGCGCACTTGGCGCGCCTTCATTTGGCGGACAGCGAAATCCAGGTGTTTCAAAAGCAGTTGGATCATATTCTTCAGCATGTGCACATGCTTACGCATCTCGATGTCGACCATGTCGAGCCTACTGCTCATGCCATGCCTGTTGAAAATGCCTATAGGGAAGATGATATAAGACCCTGCCTGAGTCACGATGAGGTCATGGATAATGCCCCTAACGGACGAGGCGGATTGTTTATAGTTCCAAAAATAATTGAATAATCCGGTATTACGCCATAATGCGATCTCTTAACGCACTACCTGTACACGAGCTCAATCAACTTCTTCAAAACGGCGAGTGCTCGTCCGTGGATATTGTTTCCGATGTTATTTCTGCCATTGAAAGAGTGGATGACAGGATCGGAGCTTATCTGGATTATGACGGTGAACATGCATTGAAAGAGGCCAGGGCGTCTGACGAAAGACGAAGTAATGGCTGTCAATTGCCCCTCTTGGGAATACCTGTAGGTCTGAAGGACGTGTTGAATGTCAGGGGGATGGCATGCGGATGCGCCTCCCGGATTCTTGAAGGTTATACATCTCCATATGACGCCTATGTTGTAACAAGGTTGCGCGAAGCCGGGGCCGTCATCCTGGGACGACTGAATATGGATGAATTTGCCATGGGTTCCACGAATGAAAATTCGGCATACAAGCCGACTCGCAATCCTTGGAACCAGGATTACGTTCCCGGAGGATCCAGCGGGGGATCGGCGGCCGCAGTGAGCGCGTGTGAGGCAGTAGCGGCTCTCGGGTCTGATACCGGGGGATCGATCCGTCAACCAGCGTCCTTTTGCGGTTGTGTAGGCCTTAAGCCTACCTACGGCAGGGTTTCCCGCCGGGGATTGACCGCGTTCGCGTCTTCGCTTGATCAGGTGGGTCCGGTTGTCAGGGATGTTCGTGATGCAGCCCTTCTTTTGGAGGTAATTGCCGGGCACGACAGGTTTGATTCAACATCGCTGAACATTCCTCTTTCCAGTTACAGGGATACCTTGACCGGGGATATAAGTGGAATGAAACTCGGGATTCCAAAAGAATACTTCATTGATGGGATGGATCCTGATGTGAAAAAAACCGTTCAGGACGCCATTGATAAGTGCGCTGAACTGGGTGCTGAACTTGTGGATGTGGAATTGCCTCATACCGAATATGCAGTTGCGGTTTACTATATCATCGCTACTGCTGAAGCATCCGCCAACCTGGCGCGGTTTGACGGGGTAAGATATGGCGCCCGCGTGGATGGGCGCGACCCTTTGGACATGTATGGTAAGACCAGGGCCGGGTATCTGGGTGATGAGGTCAAGAGACGGATAATCCTTGGAACCTATGTGCTCAGCAGCGGCTATTATGACGAATATTATATCCGCGCGCAGAAGGCCAGAACCCTGATAAGGAATGACTTCGAAAACGCTTTCGGGACTTGTGACGCGCTGATCGCGCCTGTGACACCTACAACTTCCTTTCGTTTCGGGGAGAAGGGTGATGACCCTCTTCAGATGTACCTGGGCGATATATTCACGGTACCCGTCAATCTTGCCGGGATTTGCGGCATCTCAGTGCCATGCGGCATGTCGGGCTCCGGGCTGCCGATCGGCCTGCAGATCATAGGGCCGGCTTTCAAGGAGGAGCGCATTCTGCGTGCTGCCCATGCCTATGAGCAGGCTACCGACTGGCACAACCAGAAACCTGAAATTGCAAGAACAGCAGGGATGTCTTGAACCGTGAAGTATAAGGTTTCCATAGGTCTTGAAACGCATGTTCAGTTGAAGACCCGATCCAAGATATGGTGTGGGTGTCCGAATCGTTTTGGGCAGCCCGCCAACACTGACATATGCCCCGTCTGCCTCGGATATCCCGGCGCATTGCCTTCTTTAAACCGTGAGGCTGTACGATTGACTGTAGTTACGGGACTCATGCTGGGGTCGACCATCAACCGCAGAAGCAAATTCGACCGCAAGAGCTACTTCTACCCTGATATGCCGAAAAATTATCAGATTTCCCAGTATGACGAGCCTTTTTGCACAGGTGGACATTTGAATATAAACGTCAACGGTGGCTCCAAAAGGGTGGAAATTACAAGGATACACTTGGAGGAGGATGTAGGTAAAAGCATTCATTTTGAGCAATCCAGCGGAGTGGATTTCAACAGGGCCGGCACTCCTTTGATGGAAATAGTTTCGGAACCGGAACTGGAATCACCTGACGAGGCCTTTGCGTATCTTACCGCATTAAAGCAGGTCTTGTTGTACGGGGATATAAGCGAGGGCAACCTGGAGGAGGGTAATATTCGTTGCGATATTAATTGCAGCTTGCGGCCCATGGACAGCGATGTCCTGGGTTCAAAGATTGAGATAAAGAACATGAACACATTCAGAGGGGTTCATAGATCTCTCGTTTATGAAATCAAACGCCAGATCGGCATTCTGGACAATGGGGGAGTGATCCAGCAGGAAACGCGCAGATGGGACGATGATTCCGGCCTGACATCAATCATGCGCACAAAGGAGCATGCCCATGACTACAGATATTTCCCGGAACCGGATTTAATGCCGATTGTTCTGACATCAGAGGAGATAGATGCCATGAGGTCGGCGATTCCAGAACTGCCTGCAGATCGGCGGAATCGTTTTGCCGTGGAATACGGGCTTCCTGAATACGATGCCGGAATCCTTACATCGGATCGGGATCTGGCGGACTTTTATGAGGCGGCAGCTAAAATATCCGGAAATTACAAGGCAGTATCAAACTGGATAATGACGGATATGCTTCACTATTTATCGGAGGAGGGTATCGGCATTGATAAAATAAAGATTACCCCGGAAGCCCTGGCGGAACTTGTTGACCTTGTTGTTCAAAACACGATTAATATGCCGGCGGCAAAAAAGATATTTAGAATCCTCCTTGAATCTGGAGGCAAACCCACTGCCATTATGGAAGACAAGGGACTTGCCCAGATAAGCGACAGCGATTCAATTGATGTTTTTGTTGAAGAGGCGTTGTCCTCACATCCTTCCTCTGTTGCGGATTACCGGTCGGGTAAGAAAGCCGCGCTGCAGTTTCTTGTTGGCCAGGTAATGCGGCTTAGCAAAGGCAAGGCGAATCCCAGGGCCGCAATGGAGTCATTGAAGAGAAGGCTGGATTCCGGTGATCCGGGCAATTGATTATAATTGAAAGTCCGAATGAACGATAGAGCAATGCATGAAGGTCCGGGTTCGCATAGGTTGACATGTTGTTGCCCCCAGTGTAGTTTTCTTCATATTTTGCTCGAATGACCGGGAGATTATTCATTGACCGCAAATGACGAATACATCGTTGAGATTCTCGAGGGTCTGGGTCTCATAGATCAATCACAGGCCGAGCAAGCCCTGGAAGGAGCCAGGACCGATGACAAACCGGTGGTAGATGTGCTGGTGGCTCAGGGTGTTGCCTCTCACATGGACATACTCAAGACCCTTGCTTCCCAGTTTGGAATGGATACCATCAATCTGGAGGACCACGACATTTCCCAGGAAGTGATTGATTCCGTCCCTGCCGACGTGGCTTACCGGTACAAGGTGGTGCCTGCCTTCAAGCATGACAGCACAATCACTGTTGCCGTGAGCGATCCGCTTGATGTCGAAACGCTGGACTCGCTCAGATATGTGCTTAAATGCAATGTTGAGGGAGTTGTAGCCCCCAGGAATGAAATAGAGTCGGCCTTGAACAAGTACTACCCGCGCGCGCAGGAGGGGACAGTAGAATCCATGCTGGAGGAAATCACCGAGGGGACCGTAGCCGTTCCAAGTGCCACCATGCAGGACATCATTGGAGAAGATGTTGAAGTTACGGAATCAGACGCTCCCATAATCAAATTGGTAAGCTTGGTTATTCTTGAGGCATTCCGCAACCGCGCTTCGGATATTCACTTGGAACCCATGGCAAAGAAGTTCAGGCTTCGCTATCGTATTGACGGAGTGCTGCATGAAATGGAAAGCCCTCCGAAAAGGCTGCAGTCCGCTATTATCAGCCGCCTCAAGATCATGTCCAATATGGCCATTGCCGAAAAGCGTCTGCCTCAGGACGGAAGGATCCAAATCAACGTCCTTGGCCGTGATCTTGACCTTCGCGTCTCTTCCATCCCTTCAAATCACGGCGAAAGCATAGTGATGCGTATTCTCGATAAAGAGGGGTTGCTGCTGGGTCTGCCACAGCTTGGCTTTCTGTCCGACGATCAGCAGACATTCGAGCGGATGATAGGGCTTTCCGACGGCATCATCCTTGTCACAGGTCCGACTGGCTCAGGAAAGACTACCACCCTGTACGCTTGTCTCAATCAGATCAACCGTCCGGATAGAAAGATCATAACTGTCGAAGATCCGGTGGAATATCAGCTTTCCGGAATCAATCAGGTTCATGTCCGTTCCGACATCGGACTGACGTTCGGCGCGGCTCTCAGGTCGATTCTGAGACAGGCTCCGAACATAATCATGATTGGAGAAATCCGGGACCTTGAGACCGCTGAGATTGCGGTAAACGCATCCCTGACAGGGCACTTGGTATTCAGCACACTTCATACGAATGACGCCCCTAGCGCCGTAACGAGGTTGATTGACATAGGGGTTAAGCCTTTTCTGGTGGCATCATCAACCCGTGCCATCATGGCGCAGAGGCTGGTTCGCAAGATATGCTCGTCATGCAAGGAAAGTTACAAGCCGGATGATTTGGAACTTAACGCCCTTGGATCCTCTGCAGAACAGATAAGGGAGGCTGAATTATACAGGGGAGCCGGGTGCAACGAATGCAAAGGTACAGGTTATCGCGGCCGGCTGGGTATCTTTGAAATGTTTGTCATAAGTGATGAGGTTCAGCACTTGATATTTGAACAGGTGTCCGCTTCCGTGTTGCGGGCCAAGGCGAGGGAACTTGGAATGCGGACATTAAGAGAAGACGGTCTGCGGAAGATCATAGCGGGACAAACCACGCTGCAGGAAGTCCTGCGCGTAACAATGGGAGATTCTCTGATATGAGCGCAGGCGAGGGTGTTTCCATAGAAGAGCTGATGCAGGTCGCCGTGGACGAGGAGGCTTCTGATCTCCATATTACGGTTGGTGTTCCACCTGTCTTGAGGATTCATGGCCATATGCATCCCATCGACATGGATAATATGACCCCTGAAGATACCGAACGCCTCATGCAAAGCATAACTGATGAATATCACAGGAAGCAGATCGAGGAAAACGGAGTTAGTGATTTCGGTTACAGCTTCAAGGATGTAGCGCGTTTTAGAGTAAGCGTCTACCGTGAAAAGGGAAATTTCGCAATTGCAATGCGTCAGATCCCCAGGAAATTGATGACACTTGAGGAAATTGGGCTCCCTGTCCAGGTCAAGGAACTGCTTTTCAA
>SLRP01000224.1 GCA_007130845.1 Kiritimatiellia bacterium
AAATATGAAAACTTCCATGTCTGAAAGTGAAATGGCTGATGAATATTTCTCAAGCAATTCAGGATCTTGTGATAAAATTTCACGGTTCATAAGTGTGTCAGTGGTATTGCTCATATTTTCACCATCTTTATTCTTGATTGGATAATATCGCATGATACGCATTGTGTTCATACACTATTTCAGTAATCATAGCTTACGCGTCGATTCAATCCAAGCCGGTGTTTAGGAATTGTACTGATCCGGCGGTATTTCTGCGCAGCGGAGTTTACATGGATAAGGCTAAAGACAGTGCGGACCGGGATCAATCAGATAGCAAGCTGGACGGCCTTGAGCTTGATTTTGACTTGCTTCCGGAATGGGCGCGTCAGCCGCCGGGGCGTAACGACAATGTTTCGCCGGATCGCCCGTCCGGCAGGGATAAGCGAGGGCAGGGTAAACCGGAAAGATCTGAAAAGAGCAGGGGACGTCATTCCGAAAGGCACAGGAAACGCCCCGTTCCGGCGCTGGTTAGGAATAGCTTAACCAAGGGGCAGAATGAGTATCTGCCCATGGATGTATCCCTGATCCCAGAGCAGGAACACCTGAGCCGTCTCATTGCTGATATTCGTGCATCGAAAAAAGCTTATCCCCTCAAGGATCTGGCTTTGCTTTTTTTGTCACACCCGGATAACTACATGGTCAAATTCATGTCCAGGGAAAGCGGGGCCAGTTTAAAGGAAATGACTTTTTACCAGGATTCCGGTTCGGGTTTGCTGTTCCTGGATAAAGATAGGTGTATTTCTCGCATAGCTTCCCGGCTTATTGATACGGAATTTGAAAAAGAGACCCTGAAAGTGGAACCGCCTTCCGGTAACTTCGTGTGCGTATCGCGATGCAGATTAAGCGGGGTATTGCTCGGCCCTCCCAATTTTCATGAATACAGAGAGCGTTTGGAAAAACATCGCCGGAGCCGTTTTCCGCATCTTTCTCCGGATGAATACAGGCGGAAAATTGAATCGGTCCGTGATCCGGAATACATAGAGCAATGGAAGTCGGAATGGAGCACCCGGACAGTTTATCATCCCAAATCCGGTGCAACTGATTCTCCAATGACCTATTCAGAAGCCCTTGACCATGTTAGAACTAATTTGTCATCTCGTTTTCTTGTCAAGGGACACAGGTTCATAATACCTGCCGAACTGTCGGGCAGATTGGAGGACAAAGACTTGCATTCAGCCTTTGAACGGGCATTGAAACGAGAAGGTCATATGCCGGTAACTCTGATGCGCGCCTTGAGGGTGGCTTTCCGGCGCCTGAGACTGCATGTTTTCAAGGCCGGTAACGGGAACTTATTTGTTACATCCATTCCACCGAATCCCATCGACGGAAGGCGTACGGTGAAAGTCGTCGCGGATATCCTTGATTTTATCACTGCGCACCATGATTGTTCCAGACATGATTTGATCAAGGGCTTGGATTCACAGTCCGGAGTTGATTTCCCTGGAGTACAGGATGTTGTCAAAAACCTGCAATGGCTGATCGAACGCGGACATATCGTGGAGTTTCATGATGGGAGTCTGGCAACCCCGGGCGGTTCGATAAGGCGGCAGGAGTCCGAAGTCAGAAGGCAGGCGCAGTCGTAAGGATATTTTGAAAACGGCATGTCATGACAGTTCGTTCATCATGCGGATATGCCAGTCAACCTGCTCCACCAGCCCCTCCTTTACACGGGTAGCGGGATTGTAACCGAGAATGCGTCGGGCTTTTTCAATGTTTGCCGCAGTGTGTTTTTGGTCTCCGGGCCGCGCCGGCCGGGTATCGAGATTCACTTTGCGGCCTGTTATGTCTTCAAGGATCCGTAGTACCTGGTTTAGGGAAAGAACTTCGCCGCCTCCTATATTGAATGTTTCACCCAGAGCTTTTTCCTTTTTTTCAAACGCCTGAAGCGTCGCGGAAACGCAATCAGTGTAATAGGTGTTGCTGCGAGTCTGTTCCCCGTCCCCGAACATTGTGAAGGGTTCATTGTTAAGCATAGCGCTAATAAGGATATTATAGGCCATATCAGGTCTCTGCCGGGGTCCGTATACAGAGAAATATCTGAGAATGGTTATTGGCACACCGAAATTGGCGTTGTATGCGCGGCACAATTGTTCAGCGGACAGTTTTGTTATGCCATAGGGTGAAAAGGGTTCAAGAGGGGCGTCTTCCGCTCCGGTGGCTTCCCGCCCATACACACTGGAAGTTGAAATATGGATGAAGTGCGGTGTATTTTCGTCCCGCGCGGCATCAAGCAGGCGTTGAGTGCCTTCAATGTTGCATGAGGAATAAAGTTGAAATTCACTCCAGCTCTTCATCAATCCGGGCATGGCGGCCAGATGGAAAACGGCCTCGCAATCGCTGACTATGGATCGAAGATCTCCATATCGCAGGTCGGTTTCATGAAACGTGAAACTGTCATATGAACGGCATATTTCCTGGTTACGTTCCTTTATTGTGCGGCTGTAATAGGGTATGAAGCTGTCCAACCCGACTACTTCATGCCCTGCTTCAAGCAGCGCTTCCGCAAGATGAGACCCGATAAACCCTGCCGCGCCTGTGATCAGACATCTACTCATTACGAAATCCTTTCGCCCTCTCTTTTATTGAGCCGCAAGGATAAGGGCTTGCCGTATGAAAGGGAAACGAAAAAACTCCCATAACTCCCCGAGTGTATATGCCGTGCGCATGCATAAGGAACAATTTAATAAAATGGTATGGTTGTCACGCCGAGATCTGCATTTCCATGTAAAATATTGCGAGCTGGTCGTCACGGAAGACCGCTATTGAGGGTTCAATAATGCGTCTTGCTCAACAACGGGTTTATCCGTAAATTGATTGCGCCATGGCCGTTATTAAAAAGGGTAATCTGAGAGGGTTCTACAAACCTGATTATGACGGCGGATCCATAGTCAATCTTCTGGCCTCCGTTATACTGGCCCGTGGCGGATTCTCACCGCACAAGGCCCTTGCCGGATGTTGTGTCAGGCATTTGGATCAGGCGGAAAGAATCGTCTATCTGCTGGTGGATGGCCTTGGAAAGCATCAACTCGACGCCTATCTCAATAGAGGGTGCGGCCGGAGTTTTTTTTCACGTCATCCTCATGAAGTTGTTTCCACTGTCTTCCCTGCCACCACTGCCGCAGCTGTAACAACCTGCGCGACCGGATCATCGCCTGCCGAGCACGGTGTCCTGAGCTGGTGGCTCAATCTGCATGACCTCGGCGTTGTTGGAAATGTCCTTCTGGAGAAGACGCGTACAGGCGCTCCAATGGATGCCCCGGGATTCGATTTGCGGGATTATCTGAAATTGCCGTCGTATCTTGACGGAACCTCGGGCGGACGCGCTCTGTTGTCGTATGGGCATATACCGGAAAGCGCGCTTTCGAATGCAGGAACCGAATGGAATTCAAAGGAGTGTTACAGGACGCTTGAAGGGCTCAAGAAGTCGATGATGAACTACGCACATTCATCCGGAGAGCGGCTGGCGTATGCATATTGGCCGGAGCTCGATGCCTGCTGTCATGAATATGGGTGCTTTAATTCAAGGACCCTTGCGCACTTTGACGCCATTGATTCAATGCTTGCCTGTCTTGCGGATGAATTGAGAGGCACCGGCACCGTACTGCTGGTAACGTCGGATCATGGTCTGGTTGATTGCCCGGACGGCTGTTTCATAGATTTATCCAAGGTTGACGGGTTGTACGATTGTCTTGCTACCCTGCCTTCCGGAGATGCCAGGCAGGTATCCTTCTTCGTTAGACCATCCAGACGACGGGATTTTCTCAATTGCTGCAGTATGCTGGACGAGGCAGGGGTGCTGGTCCGGGGGCAGGAATTGATACGCATGGGAATATTCGGACCTGGACGGTCTCATCCATCCCTGTCCGGAAGGGTGGGGGATTACGTGTTGATCGCCCGCAACGGCTTTGCTTTTGAAGCCCCTCCTTCAGGTTTTCAGGCTTCCGCCCTGGCAGGATATCATGGGGGTATGTCACGCGATGAGATGCTTGTGCCGGTGTATACGATCGATACTTCCGACCGGTTCCCGCCCGATCGTTTTGCGTTGTAGAGCGCCTTGTCGGCAGTGTCTATGACCTTTGGAATTTCGGATGGACGGGTGTCTGGCGGGATGGTAATTCCGCCTGCCGATAGGGTGATATCATGCGCATGCCCGGAAACAGTGAATGCCGTTTTGCCAATAGCCATCACGATACGCTCTGCGGCCGACCTGCATCCTGAGTAATCCGTATTGGGAAGAATCAGGAAAAACTCGTCTCCGCCGTATCGGCCTGGCACATCCGATGCTCGCGCAGTTTCTTTCAGCCGGATTGCAATACCAGTCAAAACAGCGTCACCTGCGTTATGCCCGAAAGTATCATTAAGCTTCTTGAACCTGTCGACATCGAACAAGAGCAGGGATAAAGGGGTCTTGCCGCGGGAAGCGGCCGCCATGGAGCGGGGTAATTCCATGGTTAGCCCCTTGCGGTTGAGGAGACCTGTTAAAGGGTCGAGGACTGCCGTTTTTTCTATCCTGTCGAAGGTCCCTGCGAGCATCGCGAGAAAGGAAACAGCAAGTTTGACGAGAGACTCATCAGGGGTTTTTCCGTAAGGATATGCGAGTGACAGATTCCCGATTATCTTGTGTTGCACTGATATGGGGTAAACCGAGGTGGAGCTTTGTTTATGAGAAACCGTTTTGCGGCTTGTCGTATGATTACGCGCCGTTGGCATTTCCTGTAGTTTGTCATGCCATTCCACACGGAACGTTGTGCCGGGAAAAATATGCGCTGTGCTGTCGAGAAATCTGCAAGAGGCGCGGACAAGGTCATTTTCCGACAAGGCGGCCTCGAAGGCCTCTTGAAGGCCGAGGATGTGTTCCGTAGGGAAATGGGTCATCGTCTGCGACGAATGTTATTCCCAAACGTAATTGTTGTCGTCTACCGCACCCGGCATCGGGTTTTCAACGCCGTGCGAGCTCAGTTTCTTGAAACGAGGGGTTGACGTCGCCGTTGCCGCAGGAGTTTCATCCGCCATGGGTTTTACCTCTCGGGATTGCGCGGCGGAAACAGGGATATGCGGGCGCGGATTCGGCTTGGATTGTTCCCTGAATGAGCGTGGTGACGGCACGGATCCCCCGGATGTAGATATGGAAGTCTGCTTATGTCTTCTATGTGATACATAAAACGCCGCTATTGCGAAAATAACGCTTACTATCGTTGCTATTACGGCCGTTATTGTCAATGGTGCGCCTACTTCATTCATGATTTACCTCCTATAAACGTCTAACCCCTGAGCATTGGAGAATTCACTTCGCTTATTGCCTGCTGCATGATACTGCGGTCGATTTTTGATATCTTTGACGCGCAACCAAGAAGGAGCGATATGTCGCATATGTTGTTTATGTGTCTGGGAAGTCCTCCGCTGGCATGGTGTACCTCCCTGATGGCTTCTTCATCGAACACCCATATGTCGCCGCCCGCCGCGCGCATGCGATGGTGAACATACTCCACGGTCTGTTCAACAGATAGAGGGTCAAGCTGCCATGCCAGCTGCATGCGCTGGCAGAATGCAGGTTCCTCACGAACCTTGGACAGGAGGTCATGATGCCCGGCAAGGATAATGGTCACCGCCGTTTCTCCCCTGCCTTGTCCCCGCATGTTCCGGAGATTGCTCAACAGGTGCAGAAACTCAAAGGCCTCTCCATCTCTAAGCAACTGGGCCTCATCAACCGCCATGACAGCATGCTCGAAATCAGCATCCGTATCTGAAAACACCTCTTGAAGCGTGTCAAGTGCATCAGGAAATGAGGATACATCCCTTTTATGTCCCAGTTGAGAGAGCAACTGTTTTACCATTGGAAGCACCCCCATGGGGGTTGCGTCGACGTGCAAATGCTTTACCGCTGGATTATCCCTCGTTTTTTCCGCCATCAACTCAAGGATCATGGATTTGCCTACGCCGTAAGGGCCGCAAAGAATGCCTCCGAGCTTCCGCCCGTCTATCAGATACAGCAGTCTGGCAAGTCCTTCCTTATGCTGGTTGGAAAGATATGCGAACCGTGTGTCCGCCACGTTCTGAAAAGGATTTTCCCGAAGGTTCCAGTAGGCTATATACATTTACAGCACATCCTTGAACGGAGAGGGCGGCGCAGTATGCACGCTGCTCCAGCCCGAGACTCCCGTATCGGGGTGGGATGATCTTAGCGGCGCAGACACATTGGCTGTCGATGCATAGGATGCTTGAGCGTTATCCAGCATGATTAGATCAGAAAAGCTCGGCTTCTTTCCGGAGCCTTCTTTCCTGGTCGGTTCCGACTGAGCCGGCGGCGTAACGCGCGGAGGAGCGCCTGGAATTGACGACTGCATAGTTTGAGGGGACGCAGGCTGTTTCTGCCTTGCGGAGGCTTCCCCGGCCGACACGATCCCCTGTTTCGGCATAATCCTGTATTCGGTACGATCGTTTACCGCATTCATGCCCAGATACTTATTCACAAGCCAGTAATTGTTGGAGCCTTTTTCATCATTGACCATGCTTATGGAAATCGGCACGACATCCTCGATAAGACGCCGCAACTTGTGAGCCGGAGTTGATACAGGCTTTGGGATGGTAAAAAGGGTGGTTGTATTTATTCTGTGAAAAGCACGCACAAACGAGAAGATATGCTCCGGAAGTTGGTCCATGTTATCCAGAGTAACCCATGGAAGCACCGTATCCAGAGCTACGCGCTGTATGGCCTGGCCCTCTATTATCTGTTTAAGTTGCATGAAACTGTCCGGCGGAAGTCTCAGCCGATCCTCCCGGTCCCTTCCCGGCACGAAGTCGCTGTATTCAAGAATGACCAAATTTCCCGAATCTATGGCCTCCCCGACGGGAATTCCGAATGCGTTTGCGTAAAGTGCGACATCATCCGCCGGGCGAGCGGAAAGGAGAAGACATCGTTCCGTTCTCTCAAGCCCCGCCGCCAGGAACTGCAGACTCAATATGGTCTTGCCGGTACCTGAACGTCCGGTGGCCAGGGCTGCCCGTCCGCTGTAGACACCCCCGAATTGTTCATCGAAAAATTTTACACCAGTCGTGGTTTTAGCAATCATGACTGCTCCATATTTTCATGTTTAGAGGCGCGTTCATTCAGTAGCCGGTCTAGTACAGCCTGAATAAAGGACATTTCAAACGGTTTGGTCAAAAAGTCCTTGATTCCAAGCTCTTCGCATTCCTCCAGCCGTTCCTGTGTCGGATGCCCGGAAACAACCACAATGGGACAGTCGGGACGCAATTCGTGCAGCTTCCGTACCAGTTCCATCTCACTCGGTTCGCCGGGCATCGACAAGTCTGTAAGAATAACCTTCAGCTCATTATCACTAGCCAGTTCATAGCCTTTAGTGCCGTCTTCGGCCAACATGACCTCATGGCCTATCATTTCCAATATGCGCACAATGTACCTTTGTACACTCTGATCATCCTCTATCAATAGAATTTTAGCCATATCAAGTCATGCCTCTTCATACTGGTTTAATAAACGACACGCGAACTCTCGACACCATGCCCGATCAACAATATCCACCCTTAATCCTGTCACATCAAGAAAAAAATCAAAAAAGCCTTGCCAATTAGAGACCATTACCATATATTACATAGCCAATTAGTCAATGAAGAAATATGTCCTACCTGAAAAAATGTACGGAATTACCTGAAGGCTCAGCAGGGGAATACACTATATGTCAAGCCGTGAAGAAATAGAAGGCAATCCAGCTGTTATGGATCGTGAGGAGCCTGCATCATTTGCCTTGAGTGCCGCTGAGCCTGCCAGGGGTTTGCGATGTCGGTGTTTCGATTGTGAGCTTTCTGTGTTTATTGCGGATGCGCCGCCCCCTGCGGTCTGCCCTTTTTGTCAGGGGCGCATGGAACAGACCTCGTTCACCCTGCAGCCGCCTACCAGGCGCCAAGAGGCGGCCAGGGAGGAAAGAGAGCCGACCCCGAACTATCGCAGGCAGCATCCTATCATTTTGAATGTTTTTGCCATAATGGGCATTATTCTGCTTTCGCTGGCTGTTTTCCT
>SLRP01000067.1 GCA_007130845.1 Kiritimatiellia bacterium
AAACGACGTCAACGCTCCTGGGAGATCCGGGGTTCCGGCTAGACGCATCCGATGAACCGTATGTCTCCGGTCATTCCGTTTCAGAACATCTGCAGTATTGTATCGGCAAGTATTGCCCGGACAAGAATGTTGAAGAGGCAAGACAATGGTACTTCAAACATGTGAATCACGAAATCAATGAAATACTTGAGGGGCGCGGAAAACAGGGGGCATTCACACCGTCGCCTGGAATAAAGGAGTTTCTAGAATCAATAAGAGGCATGGGGTTGAAGACAGGCTTGGTTACTTCCGGTCTTTATGAAAAGGCATGGCCCGCCATTCTGAGCGCCTTTCAAACAATGGGGATGGGCGACCCGAAAGATTATTATGACGCAATAATAACAGCCGGTTACCCCATGCGCCAAGGACAGCCCGGAACACTTGGGGAACTCTCCCCCAAGCCGCACCCGTGGCTGTACGCGGAAACGGCCCGGGTAGGCCTTGGAATCCCTTTTGAGGAGCGCCATCATGTTGTCGGAATAGAAGACAGCGGTGCAGGGGTTGTCGCCATACTGCTGTCTGGGTTCGCGCCCATCGGAAAGGCCGGAGGAAATATAAGGGAAAGCGGAACCGAGTCCCTGTGCGCCCATTTCAAGGACTCCTTCGAATCAATACTGGAGGTGCTGTCCTGATTTGATGCCCGGTTAACAAAGCAACCTTCCGGATCGCCATTCATATCAAATTACCTGAAACAGGCGTTAAATGAACATGCAACCATAACGAAACAAAGGAGTTGGTCATGCCCATTCAAATCCCTCCAACAAAAATCAGCCGCCGAAGGTTTCTCGCCAGCACAGCCGCCACAGCCGCCGGAATAATGACTTATAGAGTAAGCGCTGCCGCGGATTATCTCGGCGGAAATGTCGACCCAGATTACTACATCCTGCTGGCGGACACGCATGTTCCGGCTGTCGATGATTTCGAGCACAGGGACGTTTACCCGGCAGCAAACCTCAGGGAGACGGTTGAGCGGATACTTGACCTCAAGCCGAGACCTGCGGCAGTCATCATTAACGGAGACGCAGCGTTTTCCCGTGGACGGCCGGGAGAATATGCGTTGCTTTCAAGCATAATACATCCGGTTTCCGAAGCGGGCATTCCCATTCATATAACAATGGACAACCATGACGACCGTGATCCGTTCTTTGCCGTAATGTCTGAAATGAAGGAGGAGGATCCTTTTATTGCAGGGCGGCATCTGGCAATCCTGGAAACGCCCAATTCATATCTGTTTCTACTCGACACGCTTGATCAGACAAGTCGAGTGCCCGGGGTTTTCGGAGATGAACAGCTGAAATGGCTGGACGATACACTGGACGCCCATCAGGACAAGCCGGTAATACTCTTTGGACACCATCACCTGGAAACGGGTGCCGGACACCCCGGCTTCCCAAGACCGGGCCGCGGGGCAATGGATTCAGACGGGCTGTACGAGATAATCGACAGGCATGACAGCGTGAAAGCCTATTTCTACGGCCATACACACAGGTGGGGCCTGGATGAATCAGACAACTTCCATTTCATAAACCATCCTGCAACGTCCTATGTCTTCCGTGCCAATCAGCCGAGCGCGTTCGTGCACGCCCGGTTCGAATCAGGCGGAGTCCGGCTGGAGCTGGACTGTCTTGATAGCGATCATCAGTGGCACGGAGAGAAGGCGGAACTGGCTTACCGGTAATAACGCCAAAAACAGTCAGCCGGATTATTACAACCCGATCCAAGGTTGTTGCAATCCCATCCATGCCGCACAAGTCAACCCCGCCCCTGTCGGCTAACAAGTATGATCACGATATTTCCGATAATCCCTGTTTGAACCGGCATGATTGCAATCTATATTATTTCCTCTACATAAAGAGATTTTGGAAGTAAAGTGGATGGATTTTCCGGACTCATCCAGTAAAATATACCGGTATAACCATGAAAAACGTCAGTTTTAACGAGGCTATGGAGCAGATCCTGCGGGAGGATCCGCGGTATGACGAACATGCCTACATGTTTGTCCGCGACGCCCTGGACCATGCCATAAAGAGGAAGTCAAAATCCTCTGAAAGGCCGGGCAGGCATGTGAGCGGAGCGGAACTCCTGGACAGCATACGGGATTACGCCTTGAAGGAATTCGGGCCCATGGCTTATACGGTCTTGAAACATTGGGGCATATCGGGGTCGGAAGACTTCGGAAACATAGTATTCAATCTGGTTGACGCGGGTATCCTGGGCAAGACTGATGAAGACAGCCGGGAAGACTTTGCGGACGGTTACGATTTTGACGAGGTCTTCCGAAAACCGTTCCTTCCCGGATCATCAAATTACAGGACATCGCCCCCGGAAACCAGCAGTGAATCAAGGAATTGACATGCGCACTTTTTTTTCCGCCATAATCTTTAGTTTTGCGACATCATTTATACATTCAACCGCGGTCAACGCGGGACAACCATCTCCTGTCGAGGTTCTTGCCATGTCGAATGAACATATCCATGAATTCACCCTTGATAACGGCATGAAGTGCATTGTTAAAGAGGATCGCAGCGTGCCCATGGTCGCCTTGCAGATATGGGTAGGCACCGGATCCATACATGAGGAGCAATATCTTGGGGCGGGCCTCTCACATTACGTAGAGCACATGATATTCAAGGGGACGCCTTCCAGGAGCACGGGGGATATAAGCCGTGAAATTGCCGGAGCGGGCGGGCGGATAAACGCATACACATCCATGGACCGGACTGTATTTCACGTAACGATACCCTCCGGCAACTGGGAAACAGGATTGGATGTCATGGCTGATGCCGTGACGAACGCAACCATGCCGGAGGATGAATGGGAAAGGGAAAAAGATGTCATTCTCAGGGAAATGGCCATGGGCCGCGACGATCCACGCCGGGAACTGAACAAGCTTCTGTGGGAGACGGCGTACCGGGTGCATCCATACCAATACCCTGTAATCGGCTTTGAGGAGGTATTCCTGCAGACTACCCGGGACGACCTGACACGGTTTTTTGAACGGCATTTCACTCCGGACAACATGATCACCGTCATAGTCGGCGACGTGGACACCGTTGAAGCCGAAAGGAAACTCCGCGAGGCATTCGAACCTTTTATGCGGCGAGCCAGGGCTCCGGTTGTACTTCCCGACGAGCCGCCTCAACTTGCCCCGCGTTTCGGACGCAAGACGGGCTCCTATCGGATATCACGCCTGAGCTGGGTTTATCACACGGTTGCCCTCAGCAACCCTGACGCGGCTGCCCTCAGCGTATTGTCCTCCATCGCCGGCGCAGGAGACAGCTCCCGCCTGGTCCGGGAGATCCGTGACAGACGTCAACTCGTACACAGCATAAGCGCATGGTCGTTTACCCCGCAGTATCCCGGCCTGTTCGGAATAACCGCCTCATTCGACCCTGAACGTGAAGATGAGGTTGTCGAGGCCATCCGGGAGGAGGTAAATGCATGGCGGACCGAACCCTTCAGCGAAGAGGAAATAGCCAAGGCAAGGCGCATGGTTCTTGTAGATGCCCTGTCCGAACTGCAGACGGTCAGGGGACAGGCCAACAGCCTTGCACGCGGGGAATTCTATGCGGGCTACCCCAGATTTTCCGAACGATACCTGGCGCTTGTCGAAAAGGTTACCGCGGAAGACCTCGCAAATGTCGTAGAGCGGTACCTTCGCCCTGAAAACAGAACTCTGGCGCTCCTGTCCCCTGAAAAGCCTGCGGAAAAACGGGATTATCCGGAACCCGTGGCCGTGGAAGATCCCAGGCGCATCGAACTGGATAATGGAGTGCCTCTAATAGTTCGCCGGGACCATCGACTGCCTTTCGTTCATATCGCGGTTGCAATGAAGGGCGGCCTCCTGTCCGAACGGGAAGACAACCAGGGCATTACAGCCCTGACATCAGAGCTGCTGACCCGCGGCACCGAATATCGGGCTGCGGCGGAAATAGCTGAAACGGCGGAATCGCTGGGAGGCTCATTCAGAGCATTCTCAGGCCTGAACAGCTTCGGGCTTCAAGCCACATCTCTTTCTGATGACCTGGACACCTTTGTGGATATCATAGCCGAGTCCATGACTAAACCCGCCTTTTCCGATGATGAAATTGAACGCCGCCGCCGTCTGCAAATTGCCGCCATCCGGCAGCAAGAGGAACGCCCGGTTTTCATGGCCCAGAAACACCTGCGGCAGGCGCTTTTCCCAAATCATCCGTACAGGTGGCCTGTAACGGGAACAGAAGAAAGCGTAAACAGTCTGACCCGTAATGATATAATTGAACACTATAAACGGCACCTGCGCACTGGGAACCTTGTCATTTCAATATTCGGGCACGTTACAGATGAGCAGGCGCGGCAGGCTGCCGAGCGCATCGCAGAAGGGGTTCCCGAAGGGTCTGCTCCGCGATACGAGCACGAGGCCGAGTCTGCGGGACTACCTGCCCGGATTCGGAGCCGCGAACCCAGGGAACAGTCGATATATCTTATGGGATTTCAGGGCGTGGATGTTGCCGATCCGCGCGCGGATGCGCTCGATGTCCTGCAGACCGCAATGACGGGCCTGGATTCGGAACTGGGAATGGAACTCCGGGAAAAGAGAGGCCTGGTTTATTTTTCAGGAGCGTTTCAGCGGATGGGCTTGGATCCAGGCTTTTTCGCGTTCTACGCAGGCACTCGTGAAGACGTGGTGGATGACGTGGAGATCCTCATCGAAGAACAGGTCGACCGGCTTGTTACAGAAGGCCTGCGTGAAGATGAAATGAGCCGAGCGGTCGAACAGGTCGTTGCGGGATATTACGAAACACTTCAGGATAACGCCGCCCTTGCCCAAATATGCGCCCTGAATGAGTTGTATAATCTGGGACATGATCATATATTCGCCAAGGAAGAGCGTATAAGGGGATTGACGCCCGACGACATAAGGGAGGCCGCGGCTTCCATATTGAGGAAGGATCGCCGGGCGATATCAATATTATTACCACAACAATCAACGCCCATGGAGGATCAGGACCATGACCGATAATCAGACAGAGCAGAATCAACAGGCCGAAAACGCCCCTACTCCATTCAGCCAGCTGGTTATGATGCTTGCAACTTCAGCCCTTCAACAGCTCGGGCAGATCCCGGACCCCGCTTCAAACAACAGAGAAGTCAATCTGCACGGAGCACAGGCTGCAATAGATCTGTTGGATATGCTGCAGGGCAAGACCAAGGGAAACCTGGACGACGACGAAAGCCGCGTACTCGGTGAAACGCTTAATGCATTGCGCATGCATTATGTCCAGGTGGCAAATTCACGGGGTGAGACAAAACCCGGTGAAGGAGAAGAACCAAGTGAAACACAGCCGCCTCCGCAACCCGAACCTGAAATCGAACGGCCTGCGTCATCGGACATAAAAGATCGCGGCGATGACGAGGACAAGCGCAAATACCATAAGAGTTATGGATGATTATTCCGGCGCCCCGTAATAAGGAGGCAACCGGTCAATAACACCCTTAACCGAATACACTTTCTCGAATACACTTACCCGCCTCGCCTCCCTTAACCGAGTCCGCTTCAGCGACTGCAAAAGCCCGATCGACTGAATGGGTGCTTATTTCGGAACTCAGGAAGCTTTTCAGTGAGTGACGATATAATAAATGAGCCTGGGGTGGGCGAGTAGCATTGGGGTAGGATGATGATTATGATTATGATTGATATGGAGGGGGTGCAAGGGGCCTGAGTTCCGAGCGCCCTCGAAATTGAGTCATAACCTGTTGATTTGCTACGGGGCGATTGCGTTATCGGGTGTCTCATGGATATAATTAGAGCCTGTTCGTATCGTATACAGAGATGAGCGGATGTTTTGACTTCGGGGTTATCGGAAGGCGGGGGAAGCGGAGTCGGGTAAGGGTATTCGTTTAAGTGTGGCGCGTAAGTGTATACGATTAAGTGTAAAGAGCGGGGGTTATGACGGGATCTTTCGGGCATGAGAAGCTGGTGGCCCATCGTTCCGAACATCGCATATCAGCCATGCTTACGGCGCTCTCAAAGACGATACCCCGTTAATAACACTCTTACGCGGATACCCTTACTCGGCCCCCTTAACCGAATAATGCGAAGTCTGACCGTTTGCCGAAAACATAATCCCTGCGACCTCTTCTCCACTCCGCATCTGTTGCGTTAAACATCATCGGTAGCGCCTTCCCCTGCCTCCGTCTCCTTGCATTTCTAATCTCTCTTCCTTCAGAAGACGGTTCATACGAATAAGCGCGGCGGGCAAATGCGGAAGACAGACTGTCAAACCCTGAATTCCTGAATGATTTCAGAATTCAAACAGCAGGCCCGCTGTGAACCCTTCGACCTGTTCATGGTCGAAGAAGTTCTGGAATCTGTATCCGATTGTCTTGTGCATATTATGCGAGTAATGCGACAATCCGGCCATTACCGTTAAATGTTCCCCGTCGTGATCTGAAAAATCGTTCACCATGGCCGAGACTCCTGCATACCATCCCCATGGGCTTCCCCTGAAACCCCAGGGCCAATCCTCAAATGACTGGACTGCGCCCAGCGAAACCATGGGACCGTAGGATTCATCATCCATGACCCGGTCAAGGTCCCCCACGGGATCCCCCTCCCGCAGGACAGTTGAAAGCCTGAATCCAATACCGGCGTTGAAGATATTGAAATTCCGTCCTGCCACGATCTCGGCATCCTGTTGAGCAACCCTCTTTACGCTTCGAGGCCTCACACGCTCTATGAAGTCGAAATCGCCGCGCATGTAATGGGCCGACACCCAGTAATCATCCATGAAGTGCATCCTGCCCGCCGCGCCGTACATCATGGCCCGGTCAACCACCTTTGGCTCGGCGTACCAGAGTTTTATCCCTGCTCTCGGAGCTGAACCCGATGCATTCGAAACAGACACGGAAAGAAGCAAGCCCAGGGCTACGCATATCATAAAAATAAATGTTCTATTCATATCCAACTCCTTACCTTATGTCGTTTTTCCGCATTGCCCATTATCCACGCTGGTATATGTTTTTGCAACACCATCGCAATCAGCCTCTATCATGGAGCATCCTCTTCATCATCCATAAGAAAAGCCGCTTCGACATGCAGGGACGGACGTTCTCTAGGCGCTACGGATAGCAACCGCCAGGTTAGGTTTGTGGGAGGATCACCGAATTCATGTTCCCTTGCTTCAAATGAAGCCACCCAGCCCGGCTCCCACCATATCTCATTATTATCATCTATTTTCCTGCCCAACTGATCAAGGGTCGCGGCAGACTGAAGAATCAGACCTGATTCCCTCAGCTGTGCGGCTGTCTGTTCTGCCCGCAGGATATGCACAAGGGAAGATCCGACGGTAAAAAAAACAAGAGCGGTAATCCCGATGGCTATCAGGACTTCTACAAGCGTGAAACCTCCGATAAACCTGTGTGCGCATTTCCTGAATCTGCACACGGGTTTGCCCGAAGGCAACAGCAGTTGCAACTCATGACCGGACGCGCAATGTTTGCGATTGCATCTCGTAAGAATCATTTCCGGCAATCCTGTCTGCGGATTTCACTCCAATCCAAAAGCTCGGCCCTGTGCCGGAGAGAAAAGCTGTTCAAGACCTCCGGCCCGGAATCGGCTCTCAACATCCTCCGCCGCCTCATAAATGCGAACTGGAGATATCGGCCGCGTTGCCCGATCCACCGGGTTCCCCGTCGCTTCCGTAACTTATAATTTCGTACGGCTCGCCCTGACGGCCGGGAGAAAGATAAATGTACTCGTTGCCCCAGGGATCCGGCGGTACCCGGCGATTTGCAAGATAACCGTCTTCTGGATAGTTTCGGGGGACCGGTTCCCTGGTCGGTCTCTCCACAAGAGCATCCAGATCCTGCGCCTGTGTGGGATAACGGCCCTGCTCAATGCG
>SLRP01000225.1 GCA_007130845.1 Kiritimatiellia bacterium
CGTTTGATGTATGTGCTTATAAACGGTGAACCGCTGTTTGATGACCGCATACAACTCAGGGGTGATCCCAAACCCGGCATGTTAGGGCTGAGTATATGGGATCCCGACAGGGGAAGCGCGGCAGTAGATATTCATTCGGCCTCTTTAATGAATCAGGAACCCAAGCTGGCTAAATGGTCTGCTAGGGACTTTTATTCCCCGTATATTGCCCGTTGGGTTCATCAGAATGCATTTAGACTTACTCAAATAAGCCCCCCGTGGCTTTCCGTTTCTCCCATAGGACAGATTAACAGGGAGAGGTGGGATGAAGAGGTCTTTGATAGATTGTCAAAGATTTATCACTTGAAACTCACTCCGCAGGTCTATATTGACGAGGAGGAATGGTTGCAGCGTCTGCGGCCTTCTCAGCTCGCGGATGAGGCGTCCAATTACGATGTTCACGGATTGTATGTCAATATGTCGGAGATGCGCAATCCTACTGCAACAGTCGTAGGCACATGGCTTCAACAGTGCGGTAGGGAATTGCAGGAAAGAGGCTTGGATCTCCTCGTCAGTCTCCCGAGCATGCTGGAAAGGCCGGCGGCGTTGAATTCTCTTCTTGCCATAGTTCCAAATATGCAAGTCGTTACAGCCGGCCAGGACGCTTTTGGGAATAACCCCCGCACCCAGGATGTGGACAGTGTTGAGCTTGAGGAGGTTCCTGATCCCGACCCGGATCTGGATTGGCCTTTGTATTATGAAATCATGGCTATTCCTGAGGATCTGGAAGATGTCGCTCCGGAAGCGCGCGCCGTTACTTTGGACCAGAATGGACGCGCCGCCTTTCTGGAGGGAGATTATCGCCGGGCTATAAGCCTATGGGAGGAGTGGCACGAAATTGAACCGAGCAATCCCCGTCCTCTGATGCTCATCGGTGATGCGTATGTTCGGCTTAACAATCCTGCCATGGCGATTTCCTATTACGATCGCAGCCTGGATATAGACCCGGGTCAGATATCGCTGGCTATCAGACAGGCCCGAATCATGGCTCGAGAAGGAATGGATGCGGAAGCAGTCGAAATGCTGAATCTCTATGGGCGCTTATTTCCAGACAACCCCAGGATCCTGATGGCACAGGCGGAATGGCTGCTTACCCGCGACCGCTATGCCGAAGCCCGTGAACTGGCGGAAAAAGTCATTGAGGTTCATCCGAGTAATTTGGATGCGCTCATGATGATGATCAGGATTTCAGAACGACACGACGAGCGTGTGGAATATGTCAGGCGTCTGCAGGAATTCTGGAATAGACCTGAGGCTCATTACGAACTGGGCCGGGCAATATGGGACAATGACCTGCTGAGCCTTCCGGAAGCCCACTTCCTTATGCCGATGATTTCCCGAATAGCCCGGGATAGCGACGACGAACGGGTGCGCACGCTTTACAGGAATCTGGCGGGACGAACCAGCCCTGTGACAGAGAATTTTACTGTAACAGGAGCACTCTCTGATTCGTGGTGGCTGATGGGAGGTGATCAGTCGGTATCGGGAGGCCGTTTGAGATTGCGCGCGGAATCCGGAAGGACGGAGGTTGCCCTTCGCCTTCTAGGGTCTGAACGGATTCGTGACGGCTATATAAGCGCTTCAGTGCGAAACGTACGTGGATCATTCTGGTTGTACGCCCGCCGTACGGCTAACCAGATGCTACGCTATGGGTTTGATGAGCCGGGCCGCCTTCATCTACAAGTTTGGAAGGAAGGGCGCCTTGTTACAAGCAGGAGGAGCCAACATACATGGGACGAAACAGATGCCATAAGGCTGAAGCTCGAAGTCCGGGGAACTGGCATGATGGGATTTGTCGACGGTGAACCGGCATTCGATTCCCCTGTGGCAGTGCCGAGCGAATTATGGCTCGGCTGGTATGGTCTTGCTGCGTTCGATGAGAGAAGCGGAAGTGCATCGGCTACCATGGAACACCTGAGCGCAGGGCCTATACCGATGCGGACCGTAATACTCCCGTCTGCGCCAGGAACATCCAGAACGGATGATATATTAACCAGCCTGCGTGATGAGGTGTATCACATTACCGACCTGAGCCCCCGCTGGTTTACTGTCAGGCAGGATGGAGAATGGGTTGACACAATGGGAGAGGATGATCGGCTCTTCCGTATGTTTGCGCGATACCATAGGCTTCGCCTTTTGCCGACAGTTGAAGTCATGACAGGTCGCGACCGGGCGGTAATCGGTATTATTGAACAGGCTAAGAGACACAACCTTGACGGATTTGTTCTTCTGTTTGATGAAATGCCGACCGAACAATGGTTCCAGGAGATGCGGGAGAAAATTGATTTATCGCTTCTGGACGTGATTGTCGTAGTGCCTGGAACCGAACGCGATTTTGCGGAATACCGGGCACTGGGTTCTGCTGTGGATCTTCTGAAAACAGACGGGGAAACCGTTCCGGTTACAATGATTGAGGGTCCATTGGATGATCCGACAGTTCGTGATTCCTGGAGGGAATTAAGTTCAGGGGATTCAGCCGCCCTTTTTCTGTAATCTTCGCATGGCCAAACCCTGATGCGTAGTGTGCTCCCGCACGCCGATCATCCTCAACGCCGGCCAAGTACAATCGGAACGAGGTGTTTTGATAAAAAATCCGCCCCTTGACGGTTCAAATGAATACCGTCACCGGCGCGAATGTCCAGCGGCATGCCGTTATCCTGTATTATGTACGGGCTGTAGGATCCCGGTGACCGGCTGAGAATGTGCCTGACGTTCTTGAATTGGACCTGAGGACGAGAATCCGCTTCCATGCGAAATATGTCGTTAATGGCTTGAACATCACGTTGTAGACGGTTATCCCGCATGTCGGGTAATTCGATCCAGTATATGTTCCGGACACCGCCATCAATCATGATGTCCATTACGCGTCCTACACGTCGCGAGTATTCCGAAGTCCATTCCTGTGAGCTCATGCGCACGGTATTTCCATTTATGCGCATGGCTTGATTGTCGTTTGCGCCCATCATTATGATTGCGTGGGTGGGCCTGTAACTGGAGACCCGTTGCTCGATCTGTCCATGCCAATCGAAAAGATCCATTCTTGCCAGGCCGGAACCTATCGCCGTAAATGAAGTGGCTTCAATACCGTTCTCCCCGGCAAAATCCCGCTCCAGGGATCTTGCCACTGCCTGCATTATAGAGTCTCCGACGATGAGAATTCTGGTGTTTGACGGTGCTTGTGCCATCAAAGAAGTAGGTAACATAGATGCAATCAGCAACAGACATGCTGTCACCGGGGCATATATAAAATCGAATCTCATAAATAGTCTCTCGCGTCCGGGTTCAGGGTTTCCTCAATCCACATTCTTGGTGTGCTGAGATATGTCGTATTGCTAATATAGGCTATCGGGCGTGTTACGGCAACGCAGATATCCCTTAACTGGCCATATTCCATCAATTCAGCGTTGCGATGTATGTGTTCGCCGTTCATAAGAGCGCCCACCAAATAAAAAATCATCACAGCGCGATTCACACGGTTGGGCTGGATCTCCCTGGATGTTGATCCATGGGGAGTTCCCTGATTTATTTTTGTGCTGTTTTTATTCATGTCAAAACTGAAAATAAATAAAGGGTGAGACCCCTTTCGGTCCCAGGGACAATATTAAAACGAGAACGATGGCTGCAACTGCTCCCTGCCATACCGGGTGCGTTTGATTGAGGCGGTTCCACAGGCGCATCATACGGTCACCGTCCATGAACTGCGTCATGAATCCAATAAGCATGAACAGCAGAAGCGTTCCATTTATCATGGTGGATGATACATTCCATGCCGTGAACTGCTTGAGCATTTCCCATGCATCCGCGAATGTTTCGGCCCTGAAAAACACCCACGTAAAGCATACAAGGTGAAATACCCATATCATTTTAAGAATATGCCAGACCGGGCTGATTCCTGCGTTTTCAATCACCGCTTTATGTTTATTCCTTATCACTGACACCATGCGTCCGGTCATGAGATAAGCTCCGTGCAACAACCCCCATACAATGAAGGTCCATGCAGCGCCGTGCCACAGACCGCCCAACAAAAATACTATGAACAGGTTACGGTAGATTCGAGGGGTGGAGACCCTGGATCCACCCATCGGTATGAAGAGGTAATCTCTCAGCCATGTGGACAATGAGATATGCCATCTGCGCCAGAAGTCCTGGATGGAAGTGGCAAAATAGGGAGCATTAAAGTTTATCGGGAACTTGAAACCCAGCAGCAGCGCAACTCCGATTGCTATGTCCGAATAAGCGGAAAAATCGCAGTATATCTGAATGGCGTACCCGTATACGGCAAGTATGTTATCCGCCGCGCCATACGCGGCGGGATGCGCGAAGACAGGATCGACAATATGCTGTGCAAGATAATTAGCTATGACGATCTTCTTGAAAAGCCCCGCCATTATCAGCATGACTGCGCGGCCGGCATCTACAGATGTTTGAGGCGACAGCGCTGACAGTTGCGGGAGAAAGACCTTTGCGCGCACGATTGGCCCGGCTACAAGCTGTGGAAAGAATGCGAGATATACGGCAAAATCGAGAATGTTTTGCGTTGGCTCCAATTCACGCCTGTATATATCCACAACGTAACTCATTGCCTGGAATGTGAAGAAGGAAATTCCAACAGGCAGGATGATGTCCAGCAACGGCAGGGGTATTGACAACCCCAGCCGGCCAAGGAGGGCGTACATCTGCAGGGTAAAGAAACCGTAATACTTGAAGAACCCAAGGGTTCCGAGATTGAAGCATAACGCAAGAATCAGCCATGCGCGTCGTGCCCGTTCATTGTCCCGGTTATGAATGCAGAGGGCACAGCATTGATTGACGACTGATGAAATCGCAAGCAGTCCGACAAACCGCCAGTCCCACCATCCATAGAAAAAATAGCTGGCGGCCAGCATGAATGCCTTCCAGAGCCCCGGACGCGACACGAGCGTGCGGTGCGAGAAATAGACGATAAGAAAGAATATCGCGAATGAGATGGTAGGGAAGAGCATTTAAATCAGGGCGTTAAAACTTATACCTTACGCCTCCGTTCATGTTCAACTCATTGTAATCGGGAAGCCGGCTGTATGAGAGCCCGCCGTCGATTTCCCAGTGCCGCCCGAGTCTGATCCGTCCGGAGGCGCTTATGCCGATTATGGGTTCAAGGCCTTCATCTACGTCGAATCCGAGGGCTTCCGCCTCCGCGCGTTCCTCTGAGCGCGCCCGTTTGTTGCCGACACCGACCCTCAAACCCAGATTGTACTGGTAGCGATAGAAGTTTTGCCGAAGTGCCGCCTCAGCATAAACCCTGTGAAGCCGATAGGGAGTCCAGTAGTCCGGATTGTTATCGTCGGATGTGACATATGCGTACCTTCCGCCCAAGTGCAGGCCTACATCTTCAATTACCAGCCATGAGCTTGCCAGGTCAAAGTGATAGCGGTTATTACCGTCTGAAAAATCGAACCATACCAGGTTGGACCAGATATCCCATCTGTCCAGAGGGGAGTAGACTCCGTGTGCGGCCCATGATTCATATGTTACTCCCCGGACGACCGAGGCGGCCGATGGAACAATGTCGCGCTCCACTCGCGCCATAAGGTCCAGTGCAAGGATTGGACTGTAATGCCCTTCGATTCCCCATGCTGTAACAGACCGGTCCGCTGGTGACGAAAAATCCCGCCGCATGATGTCCGCCGAAATCATGCTTCTGTCAGTAATTATATAGGTTCCTCTTAATCCTAGTCTTACTTCATCGATATTGAGTTTCAGAGGCAGGTCTTCGAATCCGGGTTCTTCGCGCAGAAGTCCGGTGTCCTGGCGCATCTTGCCCCATCCTGCAATGCCTTCGAGGGTCAGGCGGGGAGTGAAATTCATGCCCCCGAATCCTTCCACGTGGTAGTTTCTCCTGCTGAGATTATCCCTGAAATAATCACCCCGGACGCCCAGGTACGGCTGAAGCCATTGGAGATCGAAAAAGCCCTTGCGCGCGCGTTCTGCCGCAGCCGGTGTTGCGAAGCGGCGGGCAGTCCGGTCATGAACGTATTTGGTTACCTTCTCCAGGGCCGGTTCCGGATACCCTGCTTCTTCCAGTTTGTCAAGCACCTGCTGTGCGTACCGTGCGCGTCCTTGAAGCGCTGCTAACTCGGCCCTCATGCGTTGTGCCAGATAAACGGGATGGTTTCCCATTACATGAGCAAGAGCCTCTTGTCCTTCCACGGACCGGTGAAATTCATGCCGCTGATACATGAATGGGTGATCCCCGTGGACGGCATGGCCGAAAGGAGTTTGAAGAAATCCCATGTCGTAGTATTCCGAAGCGGTTCTTAGATTGTCGGAGATCGCCGTCCGGATGTTACTCCGGGTTTCCTGTCCGATTTCTCCGAAAGGATAGGCTACGGCATTGAATTTACCGTCGCCTCCTATGTTCCGGTTGAGCAATTCCCTGCTGTGAGAGTATTCCCTGCGAAGACGCTCCCGGTATTCGTTGTTTGTTTCATGCCGATTTTCTTCCGGCATCCACAACCTGTTGGCCAGAGGAGGGCCGAGATAGAGACTGCTGTCGATGGGAGAAGGCTGTTCTGCGTAATAGAGCTGGCTGTGATAACGCCAGCGTCCGGTTGCTTTCCATTCCCTCAACTCCTGCCAGGTGGATACGAATGGATCGCCGCGCTCGATAAAACCTGTAATGACGAATTGGGACATGACAATATTCAATTCCCTGGCCACCTGTGTTCCATATTTCATGGAACTCCGAAGTGCATCGTCGAAAGTTACCATGACAACCCGGTCAGCATGCATGCCGGGCATTGTTCTGCCGGTTCCGATATAATCCGGCAGCTCTTCCGGTGTGATGAACTGATACCCTGCGTTCTTCAACGCCTCCAATTGATCGCGCAATCGGCGCACCGACGGTGCAGACGACCAGTCGCTCGGAGAAATGGCGTGATACAGGAGTACAGCTACCGCTCCGCGCCGGCCTGCTTCTTCCAGCCGGTCCAAGGCTTCATATGCTTCTTTAAACCGTCCGCGCGCAGACTCATAGCGGGCACGCCTGTAATGGAGATACGGATCTCCGGGATTATAGTCACGGATAACCTTGAACATCTCCCAGGCCTTGTCGTAATCCCTGCTGGCGAGATACACTTCAAAAAGACCCCTGTGTGCGCGCATATTATTCGGGTTCATGGTGCGCAGGACCTCCGAGAAATGTGATTCCGCGGCCCCGAACCGATGATCCATGGAATTAAGTTCCCCAAGAAGCAACCGGGTGTCGGTATTTTTTGGATCGGCGCGCACCATGTCTTCTGTTACACGTATGGCGTCATCCAGTGTGTGTTTTACCGGATCCTCCCTGTGCAGGCGAACATACAAACGCACAAGTCTTGTGCGTTTGTCTCGCAACGCTGTATCGGTTGCCGCGGCATTTATCATCCTGCGGATTATTGGGATGGCGGATGCGGGATCGTCGCCATATTCGTTGATGTCTGCAAGGATGCCTAGCGCATCCATGTTTCGAGTGTCGTCGCTTAGAATTCTCTCGGCCCGTTCGCGTGCCTCCTCTATTCGATCCAGGTGCATTGAAATCTGCGCCATGGATACCCGGTACTCAATGTTGTCAGGATTTATCTCAAGCAATTGACGCCAATGAGGCTCTGCCTCGGAGTAGTTCCAGTTTTGAAGCAGCGCACGAGCAAGCTCCAGCCGGACATCCATGCGGTCGGGATCTTCAGATAACAAGGGGGCAAGGATATCTATTGATTCATCCAGATGGCCCGTCCATCGATGGATTCTACCGAGTGACAACCGGGTGTGAAATTGAGTCGGATCCACTTCAAGGCTTTTTTCGTAGTATTTTATGCCCTCATGAAGATTCCGCTTTGCCGTGTGGGCCATTCC
>SLRP01000118.1 GCA_007130845.1 Kiritimatiellia bacterium
CTGTTTCACAACAGGTATCAGCCAGGACCGTCAGATTTGACGCATATAGAAGCGATATAACAGCACAAAGCATAAATGGTTTCATTGGAGTCTCCGACTTCATTCCCATCTCCCCTTCATCGCATGTGTATCGCCCGCATCCCTTGCACAGCGGAAACCGAGACTGGAGACGGTATTACGGGCCTCAAGACTGGAACGGAGGCCGAACCGCATGAAGGCCACGTAATTGCGCTTGTCTGACACGTTCAATGCCCCAGCGCCGCAGAAGGCATTCCTGCTCCCTTTCCCACCTGTACGGGCATCTCCTTCAATCAAAGTGCTGTTGAAGTCCTCAGTCCATTCCCATATCAGTCCGTGCAGATCATATACCCCCCAGTAATTACGAAAAGTCGAACCTACCGGAGGCATGGGAAGCGTGACACGCCTGCTGTACCAGTTAATAATGCGCTGATTGTAACCAGGGTCAGCCCGGGCATCCGGCGACTCAATCCCCGCAGCCGCGGCGTATTCCCATTCGTGGAGCGACGGCAGCCGTTTTCCCGACCATTGTGCGTATGCCCGCGCCGCAAACCAGGAGACATGCGTCACCGGACTGTCCAATCCCGCACCGGGATCAAGGTCGGTATCCCAATAAATCAAATAGCTTTCATCTGCGAACAGCCGCCGCACATTGGACCGCCGCCATTCAGGATTTGCCCGGACGAATTCCAGAAACTCAGCATTGGTTACAGGATAGCGGTCAAGATGGAAGGCTTCGATCTCAACCTTGTCACTTCCTTCGTAGAACGGGACATAGGAGCCTGAAGGAATCAGTATCATGTCTTCGCCCATGACCTCCGGGACCGCATCAAAAGACAAGAAAATCACCAGGCCCATTATGATCGGCCTGGGAACAGCATATGCCATGGCTTACGACCTCCTCCCCAGTACAAACATGGGATTACAACAATTAATTGTTTTCACTTGAATATAAGCTCTTAGAAAACATGATATATAAGAACAGTTTCTAAAAATCATCCACCCTCTTCCCCGACCGCCGCACGTCACGTACATCCCGTGGTCTGACCTTGCCCTCATCATGCCCCCAACTGTTCAGCACAAAGGTCATGACGTTCGCGATCTGCTCGTCGTTAAGATTTTGCGGAGGCATGATCTGATCGGTCCGGCCCCGCTGACCGTGTATAACTCCGGCAATGGCTCGATCGATGTTTTCCAGCATGAAGTCCGATTGAGCCAGCGGCGGGAATACCCCCGGGATGCCCTGTCCGCTGGGTTGGTGGCACGGAAGACAGGTCATCCGGTATACCTGTTCCCCCTTGCCCATGCTGGCACTCAAATCCAACCGGGACACCTCTTCCATTTCAGTGGATTGTCCCGAGTTTGAATCATCCTCATTCTCGTCATCCGGTTTCAATTCTTTTGCGGGTTCCGGTCTATACACACTATCACCTGTACGCCCCCCGAACACTTGTCTGTTCTCTTCGCCATCCACCTCAAGCATCCCGATCGCTCCCTTGTTGAACGCACGGAATATGGAATGATCAACCAAAATATAGGTTCCGGGAACCTGCATATCGAACTCCACGATCGTAGAGCCTCCGGCTGGAACAAGAGTAGTCTGAACATTACGGTTGATCCGGCTGCCTCCCTCCATCCATACCTTGTCGAATATTTCACCTATCACATGAAAGGACGAAACAAGATTCGGACCGCCGTTACCTACGTAAAGCCGTACCCGTTCACCGACACTGGCCCGCAAAGCATTGTCACCAGTCAACGCACCTACCCGTCCATTGAACACCACGTAATCAGGACGTTCGTCCAGTGCCTTCTCCTGGGAAAAAGGCTGATGGCCCGACTCACCATGCATTCCTCCGGTATAAAATTCACTTTGCATGACATAGTACTCACGATCCGTTCGCGGCATGCCTTCTTCAGGCTCGACAAGGATCAAACCGTACATCCCGTTCGCGACATGCATTCCGACCGGAGGCGTAGCACAGTGATAGACATACAGGCCCGGATTCATCGCCGTAAACGTGAATGTGGCGCTATGGCCCGGCGCCGCGAGTGTAGCTTCCGCTCCTCCGCCGGGACCCGTCACGGCATGCAGGTCGATATTGTGAGGAACAGTGCTGTCAGAGCGGTTATGCAGATTAAACTCCACGAAATCGCCCTTGCGCACACGAATAAACGGTCCGGGCACGGCATCCCCGAATGTCCAGAACGTATATTCGACGCCGTCAGCCAACTCGCCCACATACTCCGTAGTTTCCAAATGTACCACGACCTTGGCCGGATGACGGCGTTCGATCGGCGGCGGAACCTCGGGTGCGAATGTCAATACTGCCTGCTCGACGGGCAACGCATGAGCGGATGTCATGAGACCTGCAACACACAACAGCCCAACCATAGCAACATACACCGCCGATTGTTTACTCACCCGCATCATACATTTTCTCCTTCAAGTTAGCTTTTATATATTTATGACATAATACTCTTTTATCTGTATTACAACAATAAACCCTCCTGACCTTGCCATCAGGGATTGCTTTATCAGGACTAAGCGCTGTCTACGCCCTTATTTTCCCGGGACATCGGCCAGGCGCAGACGGCCCTCCGACACCTTGCCTGCCAGGCGGGACAGGGTTGAACGCCCGAACATGCTGCGCAGCCGCTCCCTGTATTGGCTCCATTCCTTATGAAGGGGGCACGGTTGAAGCTCACCGCACCCCGGAAGGCCGAGTATACAAGACCTGAAAATGTCAGGACCGTCAAGGATCTCAACTATCTCAAGTATGGAGATCCGGGCTGCAGGCCTTGCCAGGGTGACGCCACCACCGGGACCTCTATGGGATTTCATAACCCCGCCCTCTGTAAGTCTCTGAAGAATTTTGGTGAGAAAGTGAAATGAGATACCCAGCTTCTCCGAAATTTCCCGAATGGATACATAGCTGTCGTTCGATGTATGCGCCGCTACATATATAGCCGCCCTCAAACCGTATATGCAACTGCCCGACAACATCTCCATGCCTCCTAATTCAGATTAATCAGTCTTAAATTAAGCATTGGACGATGGTCAGTCAAGCCTGCATCCGGAGTATCACCCATAACACAGATCAGTATTGCATCCGGCCGATTTGGAAGCTCAATTTTCATTTTCTCACAGTGAGATACTCATCTCTATACAATCGACGTGTCTAAGATTATTTTCAAAACAAGGATATTATCCGCTCCGCTTGCTCAGCGCACCCTCCCTTTCTAATCAATGCCAGGTATGGAACATCGGCGTGTTACCGTAAATTGTCCGTTCACCCCTGTAACAGAACACGTGAACCAATGGACGTAAAACCTTTCGTCCTGCCCGGTCCTATATGTCATGCTGCTCGCCGGCCGTATTCCAAGACACAGCCAGCATTCGGATCCCACTATAATGGAGTGTCATGAGCACGACTTGTCGCTGCGTCCGGAAATGGCGGAATAAATCCTCACCAAGGAATCCCGGTTCATTTTTTTACGATTCCATTTGACGCCGGTTGGCTGTGTCTATATAGAAGATATCAGAGTCTTAATTCTTTATTAAACAGATCTCATGAGGGCATGAATATGAATGTACCGGATGCGGGAAGGAATACGGGTCCATCAGACATTAACAGGGGGTGGAGCAGACGTAGTTTTCTGCAGGCCGCTGCTGCAGCAGGAACCGGCGCTTTCCTGGCTTCACCAATCTTGGATGAGGCGCTCGGGTTCATGAAAGCGTTCTCTGTTGAGTCCCCGCTATCCGATTACCCGGATCGTGACTGGGAGACAGTCTATCGCAATCTGTTCGAGTACGACGACACTTTCCATTTCCTATGCGCGCCCAATGACACACATAACTGCCTGCTCACAGCATACGTGAAAAACGGAGTGGTGGTCCGTATCGGCCCGTCATTCGGGTTCGGAAAGTCCAGGGACCTTGACGGAAATCAGGCATCACACAGATGGGATCCGCGCTGCTGCCAGAAAGGATTGGCTCTGACCCGGCGCATTTACGGCGATAGACGCGTTAAGGGCCCCATGGTTCGTACCGGATTCAAACGATGGGCGGAAGACGGATTCCCGCGTGACCAGAAAACAGGCATAGTGCCCGCAAAATATCTGAAACGGGGGTTGGATCCATACGTGATGGTGTCCTGGGATGAGGCATTCGATCTGAGCGCTCGTGCGCTTAAAAACATTTCTGAAACCTATAGCGGTGAAGAAGGAGAAGCCCGGCTGATTTCTCAAGGTTATGATGACGCCATGGTCGATGCCGTAAACGGCGCCGGAGTGCAGACGTTGAAATTCAGGGGAGGAATGCCGGCGCTTGGCGCAACGCGGCTCCTGGGCCATTTCCGGCTTGCCAATATGATGGCCCTGCTGGACAGCCATGTAAGGAACCTCGGGCCTGACGAGGCCGTGGGCGCCCGGGGCTGGGACAGCTACTCCTGGCATACAGATCTTCCGCCCGGACACCCCATGGTTATCGGGCACCAAACCAGTGATTACGATCTGAGTCTCGCAGAGCATTCCAAACTCATCATTGTATGGGGAATGAACTGGATCACCACGAAGATGCCCGACTCGCACTGGTTGACCGAGGCAAGAATGAAAGGCACCAGGGTTGTATGCATTGCTGCAGAATACAGCGCAACATCATCCAAGGCGGATGATGTATTAATAGTGCGCCCCGGCACTACTCCGGCGCTTTCGCTGGGTTTGGCGCACGTTATCCTGCGCGACAACCTTTACGACACCGCTTTTGTAAGGAATTTCACAGATCTGCCTCTGCTGATCCGTGACGACAACCATCAACTGCTGCGTGCATCCGATATAATCCCGGATTATCAACCGGCCGAACTTACCCGCTATATCAAACTGCTGCAGGATAATGAACAGCCGCCGCCCCCACTCCAGCAGGGAAACAGCTATGTCAGCGAGAAGATGCGTCTTGAATGGGGTGATTACATACTTTTCGACACCAAGAGCCGATCATTCAAACCCATGCATCGCGATCTGATAGGAACCGAATTTGCGAAGGTCGGACTGGAACCCGCAATCGAGGGAGAATTCGAAGCGACTCTTACGGACGGCAGCAGGATCAAGGTCCGCCCGGTTTTCGATCATATCAAGACGTTGATCATGGATAACTACACTCCGCAGATAGTGTCAGAACTGACATGGGCCCCTGTGGAAGGCATTGAATCAATCGCCGGACAAATCGCCGCTAATCCGGGGGAAACCCTGTTTGCCCTTGGAATGGGACCAAATCAGTTTTTCAATAATGACTTGAAGGATCGGAATGTATTTCTACTGGCGGCATTGACAGGAAATATCGGCAAGGCGGGCGGAAACGTAGGCAGTTACGCAGGCAATTACCGAAGCGCCTTCTGGAGCGGTGCAGTCTATTATTTGACAGAAGACCCGTTCAACATCGCGACAGACCCAGAGGCGCCTGTCGCCCGCAGATCTTATTACAAGGCTGAGTCCGCGCATTACTGGAATTACGGCGATCGCATTCTCCGAATGGGCAAAAATAAGTTAACGGGCAATTCGCATATTCCGACCCCCACCAAGGCGGTGCTGCTGTCCAATTCCAATTCCATCATTGGAAACACCAAGGGCCATTATGAGCAGGTGGTAAACACACTTCCGAAATGCGACTTTGTAGCTGTCAACGACTGGTGGTGGACCGGATCGTGCGAATATGCGGATATAGTATTCGGCGTGGACAGTTGGGCGGAAATGAAACAGCCGGATGCCGCCATTTCGGTCACTAATCCATTTCTTTACATCTATCCCGACACGCCTCTGCCCCGCGTATACAACACAAGATCCGATCTCGATGTCGTAGCAGGCATAGGCCGGGCTATAGGCCGGCTAATCAATGACAGCCGCTGCGATGATTACTGGAAATTCGTTGAAACAGACGGCGGGCGAACTTATCTCAAAAGGGTACTCAATCACAGCAACGTATCCGCCGGTTACGATATGGAAGAACTTATCGCTGATGCTAAAAAGGGCATACCGGCCCCAATGCTTACGCGGACCTTTCCCAAATACAGCAGTTATGAGCAAATCCATGAGAGTCAGCCTTTTTATACCAAGACAGGCCGTATGGAGTTTTACCGCGAAGAGCCTGAATTCAGGGACTCCGGCGAAAATTTACCCATTCACCGGGAACCAGTGGACAGTACTTTCTACGTACCTAATGTCATTGTATGCGGACAATACCCGCTTCTGAAACCTAAAGGCCCCGAAGATTACGGGGTAGCACGCGACGATATCGGCTCCGATACGGTGCAGGCGAGGCATGTAATAATGACATGGGAAAAGCTGAAGGAAACCCGCCACCCGCTCAAGGATGAGGGATACGACCTGATCTTCCACACACCAAAATACCGTCACGGCGCACACACCACGCCGGTCGACACGGACCTGGTAGCCGTCTGGTTCGGTCCGTTCAGCGATGTGCATCGCAGGGATAGCCGAATGCCATTCGTAACAGAGGCATATCTGGATATGAACCCCCTGGACGCAAAGGCGCTGGGTGTGGAAGACGGTGATTATATCTATATTGACGCGGATCCGAGGACCCGCCCTTACCGGGGCTGGAAAAAAAACGACAAGTCCTACGAGGTAGCGAGACTGATCTCACGTTGCCGATACTATGCGGGAACTCCGCGAGGTGTGACCAGGATGTGGCATAATATGTACGGAGCATCGTACGGTACCGTGCGTGCTGCGAAGTCACGCACCGACGGCCTGGCAAAGAACGACACTACAGGATACCAATCCATGTTCCGTACGGGAAGTCATCAAAGCTGTACCCGCGCATATCTTAAACCCACCTGGATGACCGATTCACTGGTCCGCAAGGATGTGTTCGGACACACAATCAACAAGGGATTCGCTCCGGATATACATTGCCCCACGGGCGCTCCGCGCGAAGCGATGGTAAAGATAAGCCTGGCCGAGCGCGGAGGGATAAACGCGACTGGACTCTGGGCGCCGGCCCGGCGAGGACATCGCCCGACATATGAAACGGTTACCTTCAAGAAATACCTGTCCGGAGGCTACGTAGAGAAAGGATGATATATCATGCCCAAAGTACATAACTGGCAACTGAAGCGGGATATGGAGTTTCCTTACGAGGATCACAGATCAGATAAACAGATCGCATATATATTCGATATTAATAAATGCATTGCCTGCCAGACATGCAGTGTGGCGTGCAAGACCACCTGGACATCCGGCAAGGGACAGGAACACATCTTCTGGAACAACGTCGAAACCAAACCCTACGGAGGGTATCCCCAAGCGTGGGACTATAACCTGCTGGAAAAGCTGGACGGACAGCGGTGGCGCGGCGATCAATACGAGGGAAAGACCGTCTTCGAGAACACCCCGCACGGGGAGCGCACGGTAGGATACCATCCTGACTCCGAAGACTACGCCTACCCCAATCTCGGCGAGGACGAAACCGCCCAAATCGCGGACAAGGGCGCGTTCTTTTCGGGCGTTCACCACATGTGGATGTTCTACCTGGCTCGTATCTGTAATCACTGCACATACCCCGCCTGTCTCGCAGCGTGCCCCCGCAAGGCCATATACAAGCGCAAGGAGGACGGCATCGTGCTGGTGGACCAGTCCAGATGCCGCGGCTACCAGGAATGCGTCAAGGCATGCCCTTACAAGAAGGTATTCTTCAACTCCGTAACCCGGGTCTCGGAAAAATGCATCGGTTGTTATCCTCTTGTCGAACAAGGCCTTCAACCTCGCTGTGTAGAGACATGTATAGGCAAGATAAGGATGCAAGGCTGGTTATCGAGCCCGGACAAGGCCGATCCGGAA
>SLRP01000213.1 GCA_007130845.1 Kiritimatiellia bacterium
AAAGCGGTTCGGCCTTCGCGTCTGTTCTCCCCGTATTCCCGGGCCGGTGGACCATAAGCATTGTATGAACGATATACTGCGCTTCTGCTCGGCGCCGTGCGTCAAGCGTGTGGATCAGAAGGCCTACAGGCAGCGAGTGGAGGAAGCTTGCGCCTTTCTCAGGGGAGAGCGCCCTGAATATCTTCATGAAGTCAGGGAATTGATGGAAAAGGCCTCGGGGGACAATGAGTTCGAACGGGCAGCGGCCTGTCGAGACACCCTTTTCCTTCTTCAGGACGCGGTAAAACGGAAGGTCAGGGCTGATAAATCACTTTCCATGAAGGCCGATGAAGCCAGTAAAGGCATACAGGATCTGAGGGAAGTCATCGGCCTTGATAATCGTCCTGAAATAATTGAGGCCTACGATATATCAAATATATCCGGAACCCACGCTGTGGGAAGCATGGTGTGCGCCGTGCAAGGGATGCCCAGACGCAACAGGTATCGCTTGTTCAGAATAAAGACGGTGGAGGGCACCGATGATCCGGGAATGATGGCTGAAGTCATTGATCGCAGGTTCAAAAGGGCCGTTAAGGAGGGAGGAATTATTCCCGACTTGGTAATTCTGGACGGAGGAATTACGCAACTGAGGGCAGCCCGCCGGTCTTTGGACAATCTCGGCTTGAAAGATCTGCCAGCCATCGGGCTGGCCAAACGTTTTGAAGAAATCTATCCTCAATCCATGGCGTATGCCGATGCCGGGACAGGAAATAAGTCCTTTCCCGTAAGACTTTCGGCGGACTCTCCTGCATTGAAGGTGTTGCAGCGCATTCGGGATGAAGCGCACAGATTCGCGCTGACCTATCATAGAAAAATCCGCACCAGAAGAATCAGGGAGTCCGTGCTGGACGAGATTCCGGGCATTGGGGAAAAGCGGAAGCGGCTATTGCTGCAGTATTTCGGATCAATAGCACGCCTGCGCCGCGCAACGAAAAAGGATATTTCCATGATCCCCGGCATGGGTTCAGCGACGGCCGGGTTGATTGTTGAAACATTGTCGCGAAACGAAAAGCCCTGAATATTCCTTATACATGACGTTCCGGATTTGAAAGAATCTCCAACGCGGAATCAATCACCCTGGCGGCTGGCAGTGTATTCATGCAGGCAATATCCTTTTCAGGGCGCAGACATGTCCTGGATCTGCAGGGGCGGCATGGCATGTCATCGTGTGTAATCACTCGGCTTTTTGATGTATACGGACCCGTTCGAATGGGATCGGTTGATCCGAATACAGCCACAACCGGTACTCCTGCGGCTGCCGCCATATGCATGGGGCCGGAATCAACTGATATTACAAGATCCATCTGTGCAATTACCCCTCCAAGCTCAACAAGGCTTGTGCACCCGCATAAATTCCTGCAATTGCCTCCGAGTCCGGACTGGATAACGCCACAGAATTCGCGGTCGTCGCCGGAACCAATGAGGTATATGGTTGCCTGGAGCCCATGGATAAGGGCATTGCCGGTCTCAATGAAACGTTCCGCGGGCCAGTTCTTTGTAGCCCATCTGGATCTCGTGATCATGGCCACCCTGGGACGGGATGTCTTCTCCGGAGTGGATGGGAAACTTACGTTGAACTCGACAGGGCCGGGGTTAATCCCGAGATGGCGGACAGTATCAAGTATTTCATCGACTGCATGCCGGTTTCTGTTTTGCGCTCCGGCGATTTCATTGTATAGGAGCCTGCTGAATTCACGGTGGAAGGACGGTCCTATCCTGCGCCTTCCGACCGCTATCCGGCCTGCCAGAGCGCTCTTGAACAACCCCTGCATATCAAGAATGTAATCGTATGCATTCTTCCTGAGCTCCCGTGAGCCGGCTATGATGTCCCTTGCGAAATTCCGTCTGGGAAAACTGTAAACTCGGTTTACATCATCGAAACAACGGACCAGATCTGTGTATTCAGGCTGGGTCAGCCAGTCAATATCCGCGTTCCATGCGGCCTTGATCCTGCTTACTGCGGGAAGGGCATGAAACAGGTCACCCAGCGAGCTTAGTTTTATGATCAGCACGCGGGGTATTGTTGAATTATGAGTCATTCCATTCGACCCGCATTCTTCAGCAGTGATATCATTATTGCATTCTGGGCATGCATGCGGTTTTCAGCCTGGTCGAACACCACCGATTGAGGCCCGTCGATTACTTCCTCTGTTTGTTCATATCCCCTCATGGCCGGTAGGCAATTCATGAATATCGCGCCGGAAGCCGCTTTCGACATCAGATCCGGGTTTACCTGGTATGGTTTGAACAGACTTATCCGCTCGTCGAGCTTGCTTTTTGGAATATGATAGCTCATCCATGAATCGGTATATATTACATCCGCTCCATCCGCGGCTTCCCCGGCATCATGTGTGATGGTTATGGTCGTGCCGAGATCCGAAGCGAACCGTCGCGCCTCATCAAAAACATCCTTTCTCGGCTCATAATCCGTTCCCTCGGGACAGCCTATACTGATATCCGCGCCGGTCATGGCGCAGCCTAGCATCAGTGAATGCGTAACATTGTTGTTGCTGTCCCCCATGTATGCCACTTTCAGACCCTTGAGCCGGCCCTTCTTCTCCAAAATGGTGAGAAGGTCGGCCATTATCTGACATGGATGCGCATAGTCAGTGAGCGCATTGATAACCGGGACATCTGAATGCTGTGCAAACTCGATGATATGCGCATGCTTGAACAGTCTCGCCATTATGAGATCCACGTAACGCGCCGCGGTCTTTACCGTGTCGTGCAATGTTTCCTTGCCGGCTCCCATGGGCGACGTGCTCATGTCATAGTATATGGCGTGTCCACCCATCCGCGTCATGCCTGTTTCAAAGGAAATGCGGGTACGCAGGCTGGGCTTCTCGAAAATCATCAAAAGGGTTCTTCTGTTCATGGCCCCGGCGTACTTGTCAGGATGCGCCTTGATATCCCGCGCCATGTCCAGGGTCTTCATGATATCCCCGGGCGTCCAATCGCTTAATGTAAGTAAATGGTTCATTCCATACAGTCCATCTTCCTGAAAAAGGTAATTTATCGCCAAAGATCAGGGTAAAGATCAAGACAAAGATGCTGATCGAATGAATATTGAAATGAAATGCGCGAAATATTACACTCCAATTAAACATGCTTGGCATGCTATTGAAAGGTGTACAATGAAAACCGTAATCCTGATACCGTCCTTGTTTATTATGTTGGCTGTTTGGGTTTGCCCTGTTGACGGCCGTGAACCGGGAACCTCCATGGAGGACTACCGCATGGAATTGCTCAGCCGCCTGAAATCGATGGGCCACGGATATTACACTCGTGCGGAGTGGGATCGCGCATTGTCGGAGCTGTATGAATTGATTGATAGAGCCGACAATGCCAGGGCTCATGGTGATCTCATTGAGCTGAGGGTGATTCAGGCAATGGTTTATAGCGATATGCGTTCCGATCATCAGCGCGCAATCGAAGTGCTTGCGGGTACCCTTGAGCGGTACAGGGATGAACCTCATCCGAATATACGACGAGTCTATGTCAAGCTTGCCGAGGTCAACTCGCAGCTTGGACGTTACACTGATATCGCCGATTTGATAGAGGATTTTCGTAAGAGCCGTCATTATGATCCCGCAGATTATCATTACGAAGGAGGCTGGGGGCGCGAGGTTCCGCTTGCGGTTACTCGACCTCATGTCGGGGGCAGTGAGTCGATAACTGTAACCACAATGCAGAAATTCAAGCAGCAAGCCCGGTTTGCCCCGGGGCAGACCATGCCCGATTTTGCCTCCGTTGACATGGATGGGCGCCCGATCAGCTTGTCCGACTTGAGGGGGCAGGTTGTGCTGGTGGATTTCTATGTTCCGGAATGGTTTGTATGGCGGCGTGATTTATCGAATCTGAAGTCGGCATATAGGAGGTATAACCCCGCAGGTTTTGAAATCATCGGAATTTACATGCGGAGAGACGAAGACGCCTTGAGACGGTTCATGCGCGCCAATGACATTAAATGGCCGCAGATATCAGGAGCGTCGGATATTGCCGCCCGTTACGGCATTTATGGAGAAGCAAGAAACTTCCTTATAGACAGGAACGGCGTAATCGTAGGCCGTGACCTCCGGGGTTCCGACCTTGTGGAAGCCATTCGTAGAGCCATTTGATTGATCCCGTCTTAACGGGTACTTCATCGATCTGAAAAGTTTTTGAACAAATCATCGAACATTTTATGCTGTTTTCTGATTATATCTGAAAACATGGTTGATGCCGTGGATCGTCTTGTGCGGGAGTAGGGTGGGGGACCGACCGTCACCTCCAGGCCGTCTTCGCCGCGCTGGGGCCGGGCATGTCCTGGAAACGGCCAGGGCGCCGAATTTCTTCTCCTGTACGCTTCCTGCATGAGTACCATCCGGTATTCCGCGCCCGCGGCGAAATAAATGAAAATGGCAATGGCCAGCAGGAACCAATTTACCGGAGGCAGAATCGCTATAATCCCGAAAAATACGGCCATTATACGGCCTGTGCGAACTGCAATACGTGTTGCGTTTATTCTGCCCATGCGGGGTGTCATCCATGCGCGGAATATGCGTCCGCCGTCCATTGGAAATGACGGGAGGAGATTGAAGATGGCAAGTACAAGGTTTATGAAACCCAGAACCCTCAAGAGGTGTCCGGCCTGGATGAGTCCCAGCATTGCCGTCAGTCCTCCACCTGCCCACAGGAACGCGGCAAGCGCAAAACTAGCCAGGGGCCCTGCTGCCGCTATATGAAATTCGTCACGCGCCCGGTTAGGCATGTCTTCAATCTGTGCTATCCCTCCGATTGGAAGGAGAAGTATTTCCCTGACGCGTATTCCCTTTGCCATTGCCGCGTAGGCGTGGCCAAGCTCGTGAAGAGCCACGCTGGCGAATAACCCTGCCGCTGCCAGAAGGCCCCAGAACATCGATGCTGTACCCAGAACCGGCCCGAATTGGACCGCTATTACAGGGAGGAGAATGATCAGGGTTATATGAACCTTGATGGGTATGCCGTGCACTCTGCCCCACTCGAATGAACCAATCATATTATCCTAACTCCTTGAAACAATCCCTGCATGACTGGTCCGCGCCTGTCATATTCCGGAGTGAACCTGTGCGCTAATCCCGAATCTGGCCTGAACCGAGCACAACATACTTGTAGGTTGTAAGCTCTTCAAGGCCCATGGGGCCGCGGGCATGAAGTTTGTCGGTGCTTATGCCTATTTCGGCTCCCATTCCGAATTCAGCGCCGTCCGTGAATCTGGTTGAGGCATTTACATACACTGTTGCGGAATCCACTCTTTGCGTGAAAAGTCTCTGCGCTGCCTCTGATTCTGCAACTATGGCGTCGGAATGCCTTGAGCCGTATTTATTGATATGATCGATCGCGGCGTCCGTACCGGGTACAACCCGGATTGACAGAATCTTGTCCAGATACTCCGAATGCCAGTCATCCTCCGTGGCTGTCAGCATTTCCGGTACGATCGACCTTGCAGCGTCATCTCCGCGAAGCTCAACATCCTGCCCGTTCAGTATCCCGGCTATTTCCGGGAGGAAAGACGGCGCTATTTTTTCATGGACCAGAAGTGTTTCCATCGCGTTGCATACTCCGGGCCTGTTGCACTTGGCGTTTTCGCATATCTTTAAAGCCATGTCCTTGTCGGCTGTTTCATCTACGTAGACATGGCATACGCCTTTGTAATGCTTTATAACGGGGACGCGGGCCTGCTCTATTACCGCTCGAATGAGCTCCTCGCCTCCGCGCGGAATAGCGAGGTCAACACGGCCGTCCAACTGAACCAGTTCCCGTACAGCGTTGCGATCAGTGGTCTTTACAAGTTGAATTGCATACTCGGGAAGTCCCTTTATTGACCCGCCTTCCTGCAGGGCTTCTGCTATCGCCGTATTGGAGTGAATGGCTTCCTTGCCTCCCCTCAGAATTATTGCGTTTGCTGTCTTGATGCATAAACCCGAGACATCTGCCGTAACGTTTGGCCGTGATTCGAAAATAATGGCTATTACACCTATGGGAACACGCCTTTTTACGATCTCAAGACCGTTTGGTCTTACCCAGCCGCTTATCCTTGCTCCCACGGGATCCTTGAGGGCTATGACATCGCGAAGGCCCTTGATCATTCCCTCGATTCTGCTGTCTGTCAGCTCCAGGCGGTCAAGCATGGCGGATGAAAGACCCGCCTGTCTTCCCGCCTCCATATCCCTGGAATTGGCTTCACGTATCCGATCCTTTCGGTTTTCCAGTTCGGATGCCATGGCCTCAAGGATGCTGTTCTTCTTACGCGAAGTAAGAGTGGCCAATTTTCCGGCAGCCTGAACTGCGCGATCTCCCATCTGCACAATTTCGTTATGTAGATTCATCTGGAATCCTTTCTGAGATTTTTCAGGATCACCATATTATCACGATGAATAACCTCGTCAAAATCCTTGGATCCAAGGAGACCGGCTATTTCCGAGGTTCGGTGCCCCATGATCGTCCGGATGTCTTTGCTGGAATATTCCGTCAATCCGCGTGCCACATGTGTGCCTTTCAGTGTTCTGACGTTTACCACAGCTCCTACGTCGAAGTCACCCTGAACGTCTTTAATCCCTATGGGCAGCAGGCTTTTCCCGCTTTTTTCCAGTGCTTCGCGCGCGCCGTCGTCGATTGCAAGCGTTCCCCCGGCCTTGTTGAAAAAGGCTATCCACTTCTTGCGGCTGGCTAGATGCGGCTTCTCAAGTATTTTGGCATGGGCGATCAGTGTTCCTACATCTTTTCCCTGCATCAGTCTGGTAAGTGTTCCTGATTTTCTCCCGTTGGCTATTATCGCCAGAGAACCCATGTCTGCTACAGTTTGGGCCGCTTCCAGTTTTGAGGCCATCCCGCCGACGGTGAAAGCACTGTCATTGCGCCTGACCAGCTTTAGGGTTTCGGGTGTAATTCCCTCGAGTAGAGATATGCGCCTGGTTTTTCCGCCCGCAGCAGGACGTCGCAGACCATCAACCGTGGAAAGCAGGATCAGCATCTCTGCGTCGATCAGGAGCGTAACAAGAGACGCCAGGATATCGTTGTCGCCGAACTTGATTTCATCCACGGCAACTACATCATTTTCATTTACAATGGGTATGACCCCGTTGCGTAGCAGGGCCAGCATCGTATTTCTGGCGTTGAGATGCCGCACCCGGTTACGAAGATCGTCATGCGTAAGCAGAACCTGTGCTATTTTGCATTTTTCAGCGGCAAAAAGTTCTTCGTAGCGGCTCATCAGCCTTGTCTGGCCTATCGCCGCCGCCATCTGCAGATCCGGAAGGTTGTCAGGGCGTTTCCTGAAGCCCATGGATTCAATTCCGGCTCCAATTGCCCCAGAGGAAACGCATATTACCTCCCGGCCGCCCTTCTGCAATAATGCGATGTCCTTAACCAAGGCCCTTATGCGCTGGAGATCGGGCCGGCCGGATCGTTGAATAAGAACACGGCTTCCTATTTTAACGACAATGCGCCTGGCCCTGGAAACCAGATCTCTATATTCGTTGTTTGTATGCAATGCGCTGTTCCGTTTTAAGCAGAATCAAAACATGTCTAGCTATCACATCAGATTAATTATGTCGAGAACGGCCGGGCTTCCCGTAATACTCTCCAATCGGTAATAGAAGTTAAAATGAGGAACCCGGGGGTATACTTGCCGCCCAATGTTTTTTGGGAAAAGACTGTAAATCAGATCATTTTATAATATTCTTTCCCATACCCATAG
>SLRP01000243.1 GCA_007130845.1 Kiritimatiellia bacterium
CCGGAAGCTGCAATACCGATAATTCCAGGCTCTCGGGTTGTATGGTGACCGTATGGCGTTCACGAGACTGAAACAAACCTCGGAAAAAGTCATCAAAGGCATCGCGCCTTCTGTCTTCCCTTTCCATAAGTACTTGAATCCTGATGGAGGGATCAAAGACGATGGTCCCTGATCTCAAGGCACGTGCCCGCGCACGGTACCTGCGCACTTCATAAATCCTGCCATCCACGGTTTCACGTGTTGTATGCAGCTGCTGGAATGGCCGTATGGATATTCCGGTTTCCGGCATGCCTTCCAGATAAATGTCCCGGTCAAAATTCAACCCTCTCGAATATATGGAAAGAGTGACATCAAATACCTCATGAACATGGACGGGGGAACGGCTGAATTTCAGCTCCGCGAACAAGATATCCGTTAACTCTTCTTCCCGCCTGCCGGCTTCAGGTCGTACGGACGAGTCTGTCCCAACAACTCTTAATTCCCTGGCCGGCAGTTCTACCGTATCTCCGTCAAAACCGTACTCAAAAGGTCCAATTGTGAATTCACCCGTCTTGAGCGGTATTACACTGAAGCGGTATGTTGTGGAGCTGGTCCGTATCATTTCCCCGTCACGTATTGTATGTGAGAAACTCTGTGTTACACCGGAACCTTCTATCCGCAGACCGTCGACGGCGGGTATTTCAGGAGCCGGGGGATTGTCCGCTCCCTTGACAGTTATCAGCATTAAAGCAGACTCGCCCACGCGCAGGGTCTCCGGTTCCACCTCAACATGCACATCAAGAGCATGAGCCGGTGCGGGCAGGCCCCAGCAGAAAGACGCCGCCGCGGCCATTATCAAAATTATCCGTATCGTGCGCATTATTGATTCACCAGTCCTTGTCGACCTCATCTGTCAGAGGACGTTGTCGATGCCGCCTCTCGTTCCTGTAGGCGTCCTCTTCCTCCTTGAGAGCGTCCAGCATCATCAGGGCCTCCTCAGTGGTCATCTCTTCAGTAATATCATATCGCGGGTCCTCATCCACGGGTTCCGTGGGTGTTTCCGCGTCTTCAGGTATTTCGGGAGGATGTTCATCGTCCGGCGCAGGCAGGTCGGGGTCTCCAGGCGCATCGTGTTCATCTTCACCGGGCTCGTCCCGGTGTTCTTCAGTGTCGGGATCAGGCGATGGATGAGGCTGTTCCTTCTTGTATCTTTCAAGCTGTTCCTTGCGTCGCGCCGCCAGTTCATGATTGATCCTCGCATCCCTGTTATGCGGATTAAGAGTCAGAACGTTTTCATAGTCGCTCAATGCCCGTTCGATGTTTTCAAGGGCTGCGTCAAGTCGTCCCTCACGTTCCATACGCCCGGACAATGCTGTGAATGCGTTTCCCCTGTTGTAATAAGCCGATTCGTGCAGGTCCATATCCTCGGATCTCAATGCTTTGCTGTACATGGCAAGGGCTTCCTCGTAGTCCCTTTTCCGGTAATAGGCATTGCCCTTGTTGAATAGGGCTATGGCAGGGTCCAGCCGTTCCCGTTCAGCCGCGAGGGCCGCTTCCCTGAAATCGCGGACGGCTTCCTCATACTGTTCCTCAAGATAATGATCCATTCCGCTTCTCAACCTGTCCCTGGCTGACTGCGCATCCGCCGGCATAAGTCCGATGAAGAAGAATATCAATCCTGGAACGGCTGCTAACCACGGCCTTTTCCCGTAATTCGAACCCCCTGCGGTTTGCAGCCGGGCTTTCATATCATTATTGATTATTTCGAAGTCTAAAACACTCATACGGAGTTAATAGATTATGTTGAACGACTTTTCCTTTTCTCAGGCAATATAGCCTCAACACATAACAATAACAGGGCTGCCGCTATGAACCAGTAATGACGGTCTTGATGCCTCGTTATCGTAATGGTTTCAAGTTCGGCGCGTTGCAGGGGGCGTATGCCTTCTTCGAATATCCGGTCCAATCCGAAGTTTTCCGGTACGGCCCGTACATACATGCCCCCGGTTTGCATGGCCAGCTGCTCGATTGATTCCTCATGAAGCCGTGTAAGTACGAGGTTGCCCTCCCTGTCCCTGAGATATGTGGTTTCCCCGTGTTCATCGCTCACAGGTATTACATCACCTTCAGGTGTGCCCACCCCGACGGCAAATACCCGTATGTTTTTCTCCCTTAATTCATCAACAGTTGCGAGTGGGTCTCCTTCATGGTCCTCTCCGTCGGTAATAAGCAGGATAATCCGGTCGGATGACCGCTCGTCGTCGAATTGTCCGGCTGCGAACCGCAATGCCTGTTCTATTGCGGTTCCGCCGCGCGGAGTCATTCCTGCAAACACGTCGTCTAGTATCATTTTGAAACCCGCATAGTCCACTGTGGGGGGGCACTCCATTACGCTGGTACCCTCGAATACTATCAGTCCAATGCGATCACCCTTCAGGCGGCCGGTAAGATTTCTAAGTTCCAGTCGCGCCCGTTCCAGTCGGCTTGGGCGGAAATCTTCCGCGCGCATGCTGTTGGACACATCCAGAACGGTAATGAGTTCCAGGCCATGATGAGGTATTTCCTCGGTCACTTCACCCCATTGCGGCCGGGCCATGGCCATGAGCGTCAAGGTTATCGCAACCAGGTATACAAACATGCGGCGCCGGGCCTGCCCGGCTATCCTGTCCGGCAATAGGCTTGAGATTGAATCCGGTTCCCCCGCTCGAGTGGATGAAAGCTCGTCGCCATGAAGGATCAATTTCCGGATCCTTGACTCCCTCCGTCGCAGCAGGACTGACATCATCACCGTCAGCGGAATCATCAGCCATAGAAGATACAGGTATTGAGATTCTTCCCAATGGATCATGGCAGCCTCCCGAAGCGTGACATTGAGAGAAGGCGTTCCAGTATGAACAGGGAAAGCGCAGGGATCAGAAACATCATGAAGCGTTCCTCTGTCCTCGTGAAATATTCCACCTCGAACTCCGTCCGAGTCATGTCGTCAATTTCTTCATAAATCATTTCCATTGATGCCATATCCGAGGCATGAAAATAGCGCGATCCCGTTATTTCCGCGATATGCCTCAATTGAGCTTCGTCAAATACCGCCCTCTGCTGGACATATCGCGTATTCCCGAATGGGCCGGTGACGGGCATCGGTGCCCAGTCCTGTGTTCCTATACCTATGGTGTGTACTCGTATATCTAGGGCTGCAGCGAGTTTTGCCGCATTTTCAGGGGAAATGTTGCCGGCATTGTTTACCCCGTCGGTAAGAAGTATTATGACCCGGCTTTCCGCATCGCTGTCGCGAAGGCGGTTCACTCCCGACGCAATGGCTGAGCCGATCGCAGTACCGTCAGTCACCATGTGGAAATCAATGCGGTCCATACGGCGCGCCACCCAGTCTTGATCAATGCTGAGAGGGGTCAGCGTATATGGAACTCCGGCAAATGCTATCAGGCTTACACGGTCGTTTTCCCTGGATCTGATAAACTCCCCGGCCAGCATGGTTACTGCGTCCAGACGGTTCATCCTTTCGCCTTCCCATACGAAATCCTCTATTTTCATGGATGAAGAAATGTCTATCAGCATGACGATATCAACGCCCTCGATATCCAGCGGGTATTCCCGGTGAATTTCCTGGGGGCGTGCTGCCGCGGCAATAAGGAGGAAAATGCCCAAGGCGTAGAATACAGGGATCATCCGGTTTACATAAACGCTCCATGACACGGGCAGCCTGTTCAGCAGTTTTCCGTCACTGAACCGGACTGCAGGAAGGCGTTTTCTGGAATGGCGCAGATAGACCAATCCGGGTATCAGCGCAGCCAGTAAAAAGATATGGGGATACGCGAATGTCATGAAGAAAGTTCCTCCCGCCCGGCCCGGGTTTCAAGTATCAGGCGTTCAGCCGACTTGTAAGCTGACTTCATGTCTTCCGGCGACGGGCGATGCCGCGCGAATTTTACCAGGTCGGCCTGCGCAAGGAAGTCCTGCACCAGTTTGCGGTGTTCGGTGTCCAATATATGAGATGCGGATGCTTCCCGTATGAATTCCTCGGTTGTTTGTTCAGCCGCCCGCATATCGAACCGTTCTTCGATATATCTCCTTACGATTGCTGAAAGCTCGACGTAAAATGGTTCGACATTGCCGTGTTCTATCCAGTTGCGGCTCATAAGCCGTCTGAGCGCGCGTATTGCTGCTTCATCAGGCGGAACAGGAGGATCTGTTTGAAGTATGCTCCTGGGTTTTTTCAGAAAGCGAATGATGATTATGGATGCAGTGATGACGAGTATTGCAGCCGCTGTCAGTATGGCAGTCCTGCGCGTAATGGCTTGAGGCCAGCTGAGTGCCGGATGTATATCTCTGTACTCGGAATCTTCTTCATCAACCGAGGATTCGACTTCAAGAAATATTTCAGGAAATGGCCTTGTAATTTCCTTTTCAGCTCCGGCATCGATAAACCGGACTTCTTCGGATGAGATCTCATGACTGCCGATCCGGAATGAAGTCAGCTGGAATGCTGATACGGTCGCCGATAACTCTTCGTCAATCTCCTTAGTATGATCCTCGCGCCGTCTAACAACAATCTCTCGTCCCCGTCCCGGATTGGGAATCAGCGCCCGTTCTTCAGCGCCATGATATGCTCTTACCTCCAGCCTTGCCGGTTCGCCTATATTTATTGTGGTCGGAGTGAGTTCCGCGTGAATGTCATGCAGGGAAGCCTGCTCGGAATTGTTAAGCGCTTGCTCGCAGCCGGTTATCATGACTGCCGTAATGAAGCACACGCACAAGATATGGATGAAGCGGCCGTGAAATGCCTTGAGTCCGGCTTGCATTATTTCCGTAGACGTAACTGCTCGTTGATTTTCTTGTAAAGGGCTCTTTCTGCAGTTGATCATGACCATCGCAATCTTTGTTCACGAGTTCGAAAGAATTTTATAAAAGCCCGCTCGTAAGGTTCATCTGTATACACCTCGATCGCATCAATTTCAGCGCTTCGAAGCGTTTCAAGGATACTTCTCCTTCTGTCTTCCTGGGTCTTCATTAATGCCTTTGCGGCTTTCGGGTCGGATGTGTCAACCAGGTAGCGGTGACCTGTCTCCGCATCCTCCCATTCCAGAATGCCTATTTCCGGCCATTTCTGTTCCCGTTTGTCTCCAACAATGATGCTTATCAAATCATGTCGCCGCGCTGTTACGCCAAGCAGCCGACGGTAATCATCAGGGAAAAAGAAGTCGCTGATCAGAAATGTAACCGTTTTGCGGTGTGTAACATGATTCAGAAAGTCCAGCGCCGGTGTCAGCCTCGTTTTTCTGTTTTCAGGTTGGAAATAAAGGACTTCCCTGACGACCCTGAGTACGTGGCGCGTACCTTTGCGGGGCGGGATATACAATTCGACCTGGTCAGTAAAAAGAATAAGGCCCACCCTGTCATTGTTCTGTATGGCCGAAAAGGCCAGGACAGCCGCAATTTCAGCGGCAAGATCCTTTTTCATTCGGAGCGCGTTTCCGAACTCGTTGGATGCGCTGATGTCCACCATGAGCATGACTGAAAGCTCGCGCTCTTCAATGAACTTCTTTATGTACGGATGTCCCAGGCGTGCTGTGACATTCCAGTCTATGGCGCGGATGTCGTCGCCGGGAACATATTCCCGGACTTCATGAAATTCCATGCCTTGACCGCGGAATGCGCTGTGATACCGACCGGCAAATACATCGTTAACCATATGCCTGGTGCGGATCTGAATCCTCCGGATTTTCTTAAGAATTTCTGTTGGGATCATGATTTACGTAAAGGTGATGTTTATGGCGTATTCACGGACATTCCTTTCCCTGCCTCAAGGTACCGGCAGTTCGCGCAGGATGCGGTCTACCAGGTTGTCCGGAGTCAACTCCTCGGCCTCCGCCTCGTACGACACAATAATGCGGTGACGAAGTATGTCCGGTGCGATGGATTTTACGTCATGGGGCGTTACGTATCCACGGCCCTGCAGGAATGCGTGGGCACGGGAAGCCATCGTCAGATAGATCGTGGCGCGGGGAGAAGCCCCGTACCTTATATATTGATCGAGTGGCAATCCATGGTTTCCGGGTTCGCGGGTCGCGAAAACTATCCTCAGTATGTAATCCTTGATCTTCTCGTCGACATAGATGCCGTCAATTGCATTTCGGGCCTTTATCAGCGAGTCCGGAGTGACCACGGGCTGTATATCAAAATCGCGCCGGGTTACCGCCATTTCGTTCAGGATGCTTTTTTCCTCGTCCATGGATGGATACGTGATACGCAGCTTCAACATGAACCTGTCCACCTGCGCCTCCGGAAGCGGATATGTTCCCTCCTGTTCAATGGGGTTTTCCGTAGCCAGCACTAGAAACGGGTCAGGAAGCCGGAATGTCTCGCCGCCGATGGTGACCTGGCGTTCCTGCATGGCTTCGAGCAGGGCGCTTTGCACTTTTGCAGGCGCCCGGTTTATTTCATCCGCAAGAATTATATGCGCGAAGACAGGACCCTTGCGTGTTGTGAACACAGCATCTTTAGGGTTGTAGATCTGGGTCCCGATAAGATCGGCCGGCAGCAGGTCGGGTGTGAACTGAATGCGCTGAAACGACATATCAAGCGCAGACGCAAGTGTCTTTACCGATAAGGTTTTGGCAAGCCCGGGGACTCCCTCCAGAAGTATATGCCCGTTGGTAAGAAGTCCGATAATCATGCGGTCTATGAGATAGGTCTGGCCGATTATTACCTTTCCTATTTCCCGCCTTAGCCGGTCGACTATCCCGCTTTCCCTTTTTACCTGTTCATTAATTGCGTCTATGCCTGCAGACATTGGCTCTCGCTCCTTTCAGGATTGATTTGAATATTCTCAAGGTGTGTGTTTTGACTCCGTGCCCGTTGCTTTTGTTCATTGGATATTTTCCGTTATGATCTCGAATGCGGCTGGCAATGAGGAAGATGTGTCAGGCCGCTGCCTTGTTATTCATTGCCCGGCGGCCGGCGCATCTCCTTTTTCTCAGACTGTTTTCGTTTCTCCTCCAGCATGCGGGCCTTCTGTCGCCGGGACCTGCGGCGTTTCTGCCGGCGGATTTTTTCGCGCTCCTGTTCCCTCTTGCTTTTTTCGTCCTTGATCCGGGCTTCAAGCCTGTCGCACAGCTCCCTGCGCGCCATGAATCTGTTGAGTGACTGGGAACGTTCCCTCTGGCACTTGACCTCTATTCCGGAATCCTTGTGGTGCAGATAAACGCACGAGGATGTCTTGTTGACCTTTTGTCCTCCGCTTCCCGACCCCTTTATGAATCGTTCGTCAATATCAGCCTCGCGTATCCCAAGCGCGGCCATGCGCGCCCGTAGCTCTTCCTGCTTGCGGGGTGTTACTGTGAAAATAGCCATGGATCAATATATCATGCATGCATTAAATGTTTCCAGTGGGTTCAGAAATGTAGGGGAAACGGCTCTATCCCTGATACGTGGTCTGGATTTGTCATATGGCGCATCGCTCTTTTTTGGTGCGTATTTCTGCTTATACTGATTTAATCTGCC